>JBARCC010000510.1:0-10740 GCA_049793635.1 Maribacter sp.
GGTATAGGATTCGCCGTCGGGAAATTTGCGCAATTTGCACTCCCCGATTTCGGCGTTCATTTTTTTAGCTAGTTGTGACGTAAGTTCCTGGTTTCCCGGAAGGCTGAACAGTATCGTTTTCATTATCTCTATTGTTTTAAATTCTAATCTTATGTTTTTCCAGATAGCCCTTCATTTCATCAAGATTGCATACTTCCTCTATGTGTTTCAATCCCTTATGGGTTTTGTTCTGGTACATCAGTTCTGCGGCGTATGAAGTAATCGTTGCCGTAGCAATAGCCTCGTTTTCGCCTGTTATCAAATACTCCATGCTGGATTGCATCCCTAAGCTGTCTTTTCCATTAATCTCTATCTGTAGTCCAAACCGTTCCGAACCCATCCGGATAAAACCCAGAACCTTTTTGAGTCTTTTTGGACTTAGATTTTTATACCATTTCAAAAAACCGATTTTCTGAAGTAGATAAAACAAATATGTAATCGCTCTGGAATCGAAACTAATACGGGTATCTATGGCCTTGGTATCCACAAGAAGTGGAATGGTGTGATGGTCCGAGAAATCGAACAAATAGAAAGTCCGTTCCCTTCGTTCGTTCAATAAGCGGGTCGATTTTGGATGGGTATAACCCTTCACGGAAACACTGCCATCTTTTGTCTTTATTTTGAAGGAACTATTAGCTTTTTCCAGCATCCACCTAACGGAATCAACACCGTGTGATTCTCCAAGGCCTAGCATTACATAGGTGTGTATTTCGTCTATTTCGGAAAATTGCTTAGCTCCGTTGAATGCCAATATGTTGGACAGACCTGGCACCAACCCAACACTGGGAATAACCAAACAATCTGAATTGTCGATGTAGTCCGATAGTTCAAAAAATCGCTTGTGCGTCTTGAAAGAGGCACCAACCTCCGTATAATTAATATTGAACTGGATACATTCTAGAATAAGGGAAATATTCATGGTCTCTAAACAGTTCACGACAGTATGTAATTCATTGAAATCTACTTCTTCAAACCTTGCTTTCTCAACATCTAAATATATGGCCTTGGCATTAAGTCCATTTTGTTCAATAAGCATTTGGGCCTTAACCTTGTTTCTGCCTCCGACGATTATTTTTGAAGGATATCGCAATGCAAGCTGTCGCGAGACAATAGATCCAACGGTACCGTACCCTCCGATTATCAATATTTTATCTTTCTCTACCATACATCATTCGATTTCGATAATGTCATCGTGATTCTCATAATATTCGAGGGCATAGTTCAATTCCCCAGTTGTTTCGGCGTGGAGTTTGTAGAGCAACTCTCCTTTATCAATGGCATCGCCCAAACGGACATTCATCGAAATGCCTGCCAACTTCGATTGTGGCGCTCCCGACAATTTTGCGAGTTTTGCAATCTTTCGATTGTTTATTTTTTTGACCGTACCACGTCTAGGGGCATGCATCTCAAATTGATAAGGGGCAACATAGGTTTTTGAAAATCTTCCTTGGGCCTTGCAGATGGCCTCAAATTTTTGGTAGGCCTTTCCGCTTTCCAACAGTTCTTTGGCTGTTTCAAAGCCTTTTCCTGTCTCCACTTTTTCCGATAGTTCCAAAAGTTCCCCTGCCAACAATAGTGCCCGTTCTTTAAGGTCTTGTGGTGCATCCTCCTTATTCTGCAAAACGAGTAGGACATCGACCGCCTCTAAATTGGGGCCGATACCCTTGCCCACGGGCTGGCTGCCATCGGTAATGACCACCTTAATTTTAAGCCCCACGGCATCGCCTACGGCTTCCATATGTTCCTTGAGTTTTTGTGCGGCCTCTTCGCTGCGCACCTTGGCCGTTTCCCCAACAGGGATGTCGATGACCACATGGGTGGAACCTGCTGCCGCTTTTTTTGACAATACAGAGGCGATTAGCTGGCCTTCACTATCAATATCCAAGGCTTTTTCCACCTTAATGAGAATATCATCCGCTGGGCTTAATTGGGCGGTGCCGCCCCAAGCCAAACATCCACCCTCCTGTTCCACGACACGTTTGATTTCTTCGCCAGAGAGGGTAACATTCGTTAGTACTTCCATGGTATCGGCCGTACCCGCTGGCGAAGTAATGGCCCGTGATGAAGTTTTGGGCATGGTCAGCCCGTATGCGGCAGCAATTGCGACAACTATAGGCGTTGTTCTATTCCCCGGTAGGCCTCCGATGCAGTGTTTGTCCACCACTATTTCCTTGTTCCAATCCAATTGTTTTCCCGAGGCTATCATCGCCTTGGTAAGGTCGGAGATTTCATCGATATCCATTCGGTCGCCCGCACAAGCGGTAATGAATGCCGATAGGTGGATGTTGGAGTAATCCCCTTCGATAATATCCGTAATGATGTCCTTGTAAGCTTTGTAATCGAGCTTTTGATTGTAAATTTTTGCCCGCACATAACTCAACGATTCAATTGGTTCCAAATGGGACACATATAATGTTTCGCCGTCGGATACTTTGAGTTTTTTCGCCGCTACCTGTGACAGCCCTATTTCGCCGTGCCGTAGTACGTCAGAAGTAATTATGTGAAGGCTCGCCACAACCGAGGTACTTACCTTGGACACCCGTATTCGGGTCAATGCCTCAAAACCTTCGGAAATGCATACATGACAATCTTCCCTCATGTATACAACGTTCTCGTTCTGTGTGTAAATACCTAGAGGTTTATATTTAAGGATATTCGATTTTTGTTCCATTTCCGTGTTAATTTTTGTCTATTTTCATTACCTATCTTATCTCTTCGATACCATAGAGTTGGGGAATTTCACTCTCCCAACCATAGGTTTCCTTAATTCCCTTTTTTAAGGCTTCCGCTCCTTCCTTTTCTCCGTGGATTATGAATATCCGTTCCGGTCTTTCTTCTATATTGCTCAACCAATCCAGCAGTTCGGCATGGTCTGCATGGGCCGAAAGTCCTTCTATCTCGGCCACTTGCATTTTGAAGGATACGGTCTTTCCGTACACTTTTAATTCCTTTTCTCCTTCCAACAATTTTCTTCCACGGGTACCTTCTGCTTGATAGCCAACAAAGAGTAAAGTGTTGTCGGGGTTTTGTGCCTGCGTTTCCAGATAGTTCAACATTCTGCCACCTGTGAGCATTCCGCTTCCGGCAATGACAATTTTTGGTTTGTCATCACTTCTCAGTTCCATAGTTTCATGGTAACTGCTCACGACCGTAAAATGGGAGCACATTTTGTCACACTCGTCATCTTCCAATCTGTGCCAGTCCCGTGTTCTGTGAAATAGATCCAAGACATTCGCTCCCATGGGGCTGTCCATTATCATTGGAACTTTCGGGATTTTGTTTTCCTTTAAAAGCCTCCAGAATATCAACATCATCAATTGCGCGCGTTCAACCGAAAAACTCGGAATAAAGAGGCTACCGCCCCTTGAAATGGTTTCGTTGACCAATTTTTCTATAAGAGGGATGGCCTCTTCCTCTTCGGGATGGAACCTGCCGCCATAGGTTGATTCCATAAACAACACATCCGCCCTTTTTGGTTTTACTGGAGGATATAAGAGCAAATCGTTCGTTCTACCAATATCCCCTGAAAAGACAAATCGTTTACCCTGCACATCCAATTCAATATAGGTTGCCCCGAGAATATGTCCGTTATACTGAAATCTTGCCTTTACGTTCTTTAACAGGGGAAGCCACTGGTTGGGCGGTATTCCCTTGAAATACGGAATGGTCTTTTCAACATCCTTTAAATCGTACAGCGGTTCTGCGGGACTGTGCTTTGAATACCCTTCCTTATTGGCACGTTCAGCCTCCTGTTCCTGTATTTTGGCACTATCGTTCAATATAATCTTGGCGATGTCCAGAGTGGGGTAGGTGCCATAAATTGGCCCTTTGAAACCTTGCTTTACCAATCTCGGTAGATAGCCCGTATGATCCATATGGCCGTGGGTAAGCAATACGGCATCAATTTCGTTGACATTTACAGGTGGATATTCCCAGTTTTTCAGGCGTAGTTCTTTGAGCCCCTGAAATAGACCGCAATCCACAAGTATTTTTCTGTCCCCTGTATCCAGAAGATATTTGGAGCCGGTAACGGTTCCCGCCGCACCTAAAAAATGAATTTTTATCGTATCTGTTTCCATTACTTTTATTCGTTAATGCTGGTTGCCGAACTCTTGTAAATCTCCTAAAATCGTTTTACCGCTTGTCTCCAAACTCAACATCACATTTTATTATTACTAATTTTACTTATCACTACATTCACTAACCCGCGCCTTGGCAGGGGTATAGACCTGTTCAATGGATACTGCCATTTGTTGAGGTCTTTTATTTGTCCGTTGCTAGAGTCCCCCACAGCAGGAAGGTGTGTTTCCTTTGTCTTGGTCCGGTTTGCACAATGCTTCTATTTCCTTATACAAATCGTGAAAGTCCTCTTTAATCAAAAGGGCTAGTTTCTTAGCAGATTTAGGCTCTGAATTGACCATTTCCAATAGTATTTCAAAGGCTTCTTCCAGCAACATTGGATCGTCTTCCATTGCTTGGTAAAATGGCTCTAACTTGATACTCTTCTGTTTTTGCAATTCTTTTGTTTTCATCTGTATTATTTTTTAGGATTACTAAATGTTTAATTATTTTAATGTGCTGTACATAATTCCCTTGAATCTTTGATAATGTTTTTTTGTCTTTGTTTGGGGATACCTATTTGCTCCAATAGTGATGGGTTTTCGTTAATTTCCTTGCAGAGCACAATGCCTGCATCCAATAGTTTGGATTTTTCAGCTTTGGTCAATGTGGTCAAAGAGGTTAAAGGATGTAGGCCGAGTCTGTCTACTCGTTCCTTCAAACCGTGACCTTTAGGATGATCCCAACTTACAAGCATCAATCCGACACAGTTCCCATATTGTAGGGCATCGCTCGTGAAACGGGTATTGGTACAAACACCACCTTGATGAAATTTGGTTTTATGGCCTTGTTGTTTTTCCCATTGCTTTTGTACATCCAGAAATCGTGATTGGATGTATAGCGGAATCTTTACATTGCAAAATCGGCCTTGATCGCTATGGTATTTACATTCAATCATAAAGTGTTTATTATCTTTTTTCGCGATTACATCAATTTCGTGTTGTACGCAGTGGCCTTGAACAATAATCCCTACTTTGGTTTCATAACCTTCATGGCCGAATACCTTACCAACGAACCTTTCAAAGGGGTATCCTGATGGGCCCAACTCCATCAGGGCTTTTTTCAGCTTATACTTTGAGGCACTTACCCTAGATTTTCTCTTTAATATGTTAAAGGCCATTTGATATATCTTTTTTGTAGTCATTCCGTCGTGAACTTCCTTATCAATATCTTGAACTATCTCTTTGATCAACAATTTATCGGCACCCGCCCGTTCTAATGAACGTATCACTTTTTCTATTTCAAAAGGTGCTTTCTCGCCACTTGCCTTTATGATATTTATCTTATCCATTAATGTGTATTTTTTTAATATTGGCCAAAGCAAAGACGATCAAGAAAAAACTTAAGAATATTTCGAGCATAACAACGAACCGGGCTACATCCGACGTTGGAATTATATCGCCATAGCCTACCGTTGAAAAAGTTATCACGCTGAAGTAGAAAAAATGATACAAATTGTACAAGTACGAATTTGAATAATCGGGTACACCGTCAAATGTAGAATGGCTAAATTGAAAAAGGCAGGCATAATCAGTTGCAAAAGAAAAAATGCTTATAATGATTATCAAACCAAAAACCCATAGCAACCGCTCCAACGAATTACAGATCTTTATCAGTTTTGATAATCGTTTTAAAGTGGTCATCGTAATAACGATGGTCTTACCCAATGCTGCTGTTACAATGATAATGTGGAATGGCAACGATTTATGGTCGACCATTGACATTAAAACAACATACAGGATGCCAATACCCAAAATGGTAACAAGGGGCAAGGTCGTTCTTCCCAACAATAATTTATAAAAGGGTTTTTCTCGTATTTGATTTAAGCTTCCCGACATCTTAAAATGATTTATTTAAATTTTAATCGTCATAACCGGAAGTGTGGAATGATTGGCCACACCCTCGGCGATACTTTTTGAGAATAAGCTCAAAAAACCGGTACTTCCGTGGGTACACATGGCAATTAAGTCCGCCGGTTCATAGTTTAAGAAAGTATTGATACCGGTTTCTACCGAAGGTTCATTATTGACGAACATGGAATAATTTTTCAGGTCTGGGAATTTTTCAAGGAAAGTTTTAATCGGATTTAGTCCCGCTTCAATGCTATTGGTATCCGTTTTCGTATTGACGCGCAATAGACGGATATGTGCATTACACTTGTCAGCGATGGAGATTACATGCTTAAAGGCTTCACTTACATCCTCTTCAAAATCAGAAACGAACACGATATTCTTAAATGGAAATGAAACCTCTTCCTCTTTGACCACGATAACGGGAACAACTGATTTTCGTACTATTTCTTCAACGTTGCTACCGAACAATTCCCTGACCGTACCTTTGGTACCACTGCTCCCCGTGATGATAAAATCATGATGAAAATGACCGGAATGTTTGAGAATTTTAGTAGTCTCAACTTGATATTCCAAAAAGGTTCGACATTCTAGACCTTCCTTTTCCGCCCTTTTTTCCAATTCGCGCAAAGCAGATTTTGCGGCCCCGATTTCTCTAAGTGTTTTAGGATATCTTTTTTCCTTTTGCTTATCCAATTTGACCCAGTCCACGGGGGTATGTATTAAATGATAGAAATGGATTTCGGCATCAAAAAGTTTGGCCATCGCTATTCCGAGATTGGCAGCTTTATTGCAGTTTTCGGAAAAATCTGTTGGTACTAGTATATTTCTCATTCTTTCTAATTTTTGGTGTAACATTTATTGTGCGGTGTAACCTCCATCGATTACCAATTCGGAGCCGGTCATGAATTTAGATTCGTCAGAGGCCAGATACACTACGCCATAACCTATGTCATCGGGTTCTCCCAAATGTCCGACGGGGTGTAAACTTTCCAATTGTTTTTTGCCTTCTTCCACATCACCTTGGGCTTTCAGAAAATTTTCTACCATCGGTGTCCAGATATAAGCTGGATGAATAGAATTGACCCGAATCTTATAACCTTGTTTGGCACAATGGAGCGCAGCAGATTTGGTAAATATGGTAACACCTCCTTTACTCGCATTGTATGCTGGTAAATTGGGGTCACCAATAAGCCCTTCGATAGACGAGAAATTAATGATTGAGCCGCCCTCTCCGGTCTCTTTCATCCCCTTGATGCCATATTGGGTACCTAAGAAGGTGCCGTTCAGATTTATATCCAAAAGGTTTTTCCAATCTTCAAGGCTAACTTCTTCTACCGTTCCACCGAGTCCAATACCTGCGGCATTAGCTACAACATGGAGCTTTCCAAATTTTTTGAACGTAGTTTCGATAACCATTTCCCATTGATTTTCTTTGGATACATCTTGTTCAACGTATATGGCCTCACCGCCATTATTCTTTATTTGTTGAACTACCTGATTTCCATTTTCTTCATCGATATCGGTTACAACTATTTTTGCTCCTTCCCGCGCCAACAAAATAGCACTTGATTTTCCTAGGCCGGAGGCACCTCCTGTGACAATAGCCACCTTATTTTTTACTCGATCCATATCTTAAGTTTATATAATTATTGTATTCATATTTTGTTTTTCTCAATTAAGAGACTTCATTTTCAGAATTTTTTCCTTTCTCAAAACAATCCAAATTGTAGATTGTGGTCTCGGCAATATTTGTCAACGCCGTATCGGTCAGAAAAGCCTGATGGCTGGTTATCAAAACATTGTTGAAGGTCATCAAACGCGCAATGACATCGTCTTGTAGTATTTCGTCCGAACGGTCCTCGAAGAAAAGTCCTTCCTCTTCTTCATACACGTCCATCCCGAAATAGCCGATTTTACCTGTTTTTAGACCTTCGATGACCGCCTTGGTATCCACCAAGCCCCCTCTGCTTGTGTTGATCAGCATGACCCCTTTTTTCATCATTCCAATTTGATTCGTGTCAATTAAATGCTTAGTTCCAGAAGTCAAGGGAACATGTAGGCTAATGATATCCGATTCGGCACATAGCGTTTCGCAATCGGTATAGCGAACGCCGTACTTTTCTATAAGATCTACATCCTCAGAAGTGTCATGGGCCAGTATCTTACATCCAAACCCGTGAAGGATTTTAACAAGGATTGCTCCGATTTTACCGGTACCGATGATGCCCACCGTCTTTCCGTTTAGATCAAAACCAGTGAGACCATTTAAGGAGAAATTCATGTCTCGTACCCTATTGTGCGCCCTGATCAGTTTTCTGTTCAAGGCCAATATCAGTGCGACCGTATGTTCGGCTATGGCATAAGGGGAGTAGGCTGGAACTCGGGAAACTTTGATGCCCAATTCTTTCGCTTTTTCCGTGGCCACGTTATTGTAACCCGCCGTACGAAGCGCGATGTATTTTACCTCTAGGGCACTTAACTTTTCAAGTACCTTCTCCGAGGCATCATCACTTGTAAAAAGACTGATAGCCTCGGACCCCTCTGCCAAGGATGCCGTGTTTTCAGTTAATCGCAGCTCAAGTAAGTTCAGTTCGTGTCTGCCATTGTTTGCGGATACTAAATGGGCTTCTTCAAATTTATGTGCACTAAATACCGTTGTTTTCATTATTTCATTTTTAAATTACTGATTGTATTATTATGTAGGCTATCCCTACAATGACAACAGTTCCAAAAATTAGCATTACAAGTTTACCTGTCTTTTTAGAACCTTTGAAATAGGCTATCCCCAACTTTACAACCATATTGCTTATCGTTGCTGTTATAATAACATTGGTGGCCAGCGTTAGTTTTTCTTCCAACGACCCAAATTTTGCCATACTAATGGTAATGGCGTCCGTATCCGCCAATCCAGCAATGAGGGCTGAATAGTATAAACCGCTTTCGCCAAAAAATTGATTTCCATAAAAAACGGCAAAAAGGATAGCCACATAAATACCCCCAAACCCGAGTGCGTTCCAAATATTGAGTGGATTACCAAGCTTGATAGCTGTCTTTGGCACATCTGTATTCTTTTTAATGAATACGAGTGCGCTAATCAAGCAAATAAGGGTAAGAATAGTAAATGGAATTAATAAATAGGAAAGTATGGCACTATTGAAAATATAGGCCAGAATTGCAAGTCTGGGAAACATTATGGCGGAAGCTATAATGATACCCGCAGCATATTCTTTTGAAAGTTCTGGCGATTCCTTACTTCTTGAAGCATATATCCAAGCTACGGCTGTACTTGAAATCAATCCTCCTAAAATTGCCGTGAGCAAAATACCTCGTTTAGAACCGACATATTTTACAAGAAAGTAGCCGATGAAATTCAGAAAAGAGACAATCACTATGATTGCTCCAATCTCAAAAGGGTTGAGCAATCCTTCTGGACCATAGTCTTGATTTGGTAAGAAAGGTAATATAAGAAGCGTAATAATTGAAAACTTAATAAAAGCAAAAAGCTCTTCTGAAGTAATATTTTTAATGAAGGTATTAAAGGTAGTTTTCAATGATAACAGGGTAACCACTATAACTGCAGTGGCAACTGCTTCCTTGTGCAAATGATTGGCAACCATCACGCCCAAAATCAGCGTAGCGAACAATGCCATATTAGTGGTTATACCCGTCATTATGTGTTTTTGTACGATAGAAAGATGGCTCAAGGATAAAAACAAAAGAAATGCTGCCGAAATAATAATGACCAACCAAGGTGTGTAAGCTGTGGTAAGGTTGCCTAATATAAAACCAATGATTGCCACAATAGGGAAGGTTCTTATACCTGCAAAACCTCGTTCATCCTTCAATTTATCGTATTCACGTTCCAGCCCCAGAATAAGGCCAATGCCCAGACTGATTAGCAATCCGAGGATAAATGGGTTAATATTATTAAAGACTTCTATCATTTCTTACTTTCCAAATATTTTTAAAAGTTCTTGCAGTTCATCGTTAACTTGGTGCTGTTTTACCACCTGCTCAAAGGGGGTAAGGCTCAATTGATTGTCCAAAACCCCGACCATTGCATTTCTTCGGCCCAACAAAAGTGCCCTCACTGCGGCCGATCCAAGCCTGATTCCCAACATTCTGTCCAGGGACGAGGGGTTTCCTCCCCGTTGCACATGACCAAGTTTTGTAATCCGCAGGTCCACTTTTGAATTGATTTCCTTGATCTTTGACGCCACGAGTCCTGCTCCCAATTCATCTCCTTCCGAAACCACTACGATAAACCCATCTTCACTTTTATAGTCCTTGACTTTTTTAAGCAACTGGAGAAAATCTTCACCGCTCTCAGGTATCAATATGGCATCGGCACCAACGCCCAATCCGGAATGAATGGCAATATAGCCGCTATCCCGGCCCATTACTTCCACAATAAATACCCGATTGTGAGATTCGGCAGTATCTTTAATTTTATCGATATTTTCAATGGCTGTGTTGACCGCGGAATCAAAACCAAGGGTGTAATCGGTGCCGGAAATATCGTTATCTATGGTCCCGGGAATACCTATGAATGGGATGTCACAAATTTCTGAAAAAGCAAGCAGGCCCTTAAAAGTACCGTCGCCACCAATGGCTACCACAGCATCAATATCATTGTTCTGAAGACTTTTAAAAGCAAGTTGCCTTCCTTCCACGGCCATAAAGCGCTCGCTTCTGGCGGTTTTCAATACCGTACCACCACGGTGTACCG
>JBARCC010000511.1:0-7680 GCA_049793635.1 Maribacter sp.
GATATTTCTCACCCAAATGCACCAATGTGGTCACCGTATAATTAGGCTGCGGTAAATCGAATTCGATTCTGCTAGGGCTTAGTTTAGGATATGCTTTGGTCGCCTCGTACACCATCTCATAACGGTGGTGGTTGTCCAAAAGGGTCTTCTTGGTCTTGAACGGACTTTGTGGGGTCACAACGAACCAAACTTCATCCAAATCGGAAAACTCCACCATGTGGTTGGCAATGATCAAATGCCCCAAATGAATGGGATTAAAGGTTCCGAAATAAAGGCCCACCTGCTTCATCCCTGCCTATTCTGTTTCAGTGCCTACAAATGCAGCTACCAATTCGACGGCCTCTTTCAATGCGGTATCCAAATCGTAATTCTTTATGATTCGGTCAAACTGTGGGGCCGTTGCCAACTCCACCGAGGCCTTAGCGATGCGCATGTTGATCTTATCATCGCTTTCGGTACTGCGTTTCTTTAACCTGATCTTTAACTCGTCTACGCTTGGCGGTTTTACGAACACGGCCAAAGTAAGCTCCGGAAATTTCTTTTTTATTCGAAGTCCGCCAACGACATCAATATCAAAAATAACGTTCTTCCCTTCTGCCCAAAGCCGTTCTACCTCACTTTTAAGTGTGCCATAGAAATTATCACGGTATACTTCTTCCCACTCCAAAAAATCGTCGTTCTTAATGTGGTTCTTAAATTCAGAGACAGACATAAAGTAGTAATGTTCCTTGTGCTTTTCTTTACCCCTTCTAGGTCTTGAGGTCGCCGATACGGAAAAGGCCAAATTCAATTCTGGCTGGGCCAAGAGATGTCTTACGATCGTTGTTTTCCCGCTTCCGGACGGTGCAGAAAAAATAATAAGTTTACCACCTTTCATCTATAGCACATTTAACATTTGTTCCTTAATCTTTTCAAGTTCATCTTTCATCTGAACCACCAATTGCTGCATGGGTGCATAATTGGCCTTGGATCCAATCGTATTGATTTCGCGCCCAATTTCTTGGGAGATGAATCCCAGTTTTTTACCGTTGCTATCGTCAGATTTAAGGGTTTTCCCAAAGTACTCCAAATGGTTGGCCAACCTCACCTTCTCCTCGGTAATGTCATACTTCTCCAAATAATAGATCAGCTCTTGTTCAAATCTATTGGCGTCAACATCGGACTGTAGATCTTGTACCGCTCTTTCCAACCGCTCACGAATGGTTCCTTGGCGTTCGGGGTCTATTTCAATGACCTGAGACAATAAACGTTCTAAGGAAGCTATACGGTCCAGAAAATCTTGCTCAAGAACACTTCCCTCTTCAGACCGAAAGGTATTTATTTCGACCAGTGCGGCATGCAAGGTCTCCAGTATCGCCTCATATTCGGTCTCATCGATATCCTCCTTGGCGGTTTTCATGGCATCTGGGAATCGGAGTGCCATTTCCAATAAGCGTAGGTCATCCCCAGAAGCAATATTTTTCAACTGTTCCATATACTGTTTTACCGCTACCTCGTTGACTTGGGCGGTGGTCTCATCTCCTGTGAGCTCTATATATAGACTAAAATCTACCTTTCCCCTTTGTAATGAGGTAGCGATCAATTTTCTCAACTCCAGTTCCTTTTCACGGTAATTAGAAGGCATACGTGCATTTAAATCAATGCTTTTGCTGTTTAGGGATTTTATTTCTACCGTTATTTTTTTGTTGGGCAATTGAACTACATGCTTACCAAAACCGGTCATGGATTGGATCATAACTGCGTTTTAAATTTTGACAAAGGTACGTTAAATGATAAATTTTAGGATAGGCCGTTTCCCCTATCCTAACAAAAAGGGGGATGGTAAAACGATTTCTTGTCATTACAAATGGAATACGTCTGCCCTATTGTACGTGATGTGTTTTTAATGCGTGGTGTTGCATTCGAGCAATCTTTTTTTCCAAATTTATCACCACCAAATCGAGTTCCTGTCCCTTCGCGGAGTGGGCAAGCGATTTTTTCAGCTTTTCAATCTGTAAAAATACGAACTGACCTTAGCAATCGAGGAGATGATTCTAAAATGTAGCACGGTTTTCATTTAAAAAAGAATCAAAGCTCCCTTACCCAGATATTTCGGAAACTTACCCGGCTATCGTCTCCATGGTCTTGGAGTAGCAAGGGTCCTTTGCCGTGAGCAGGATTCTTTGGCCAGCCGATATAGGGTGTGGTCCCTTTAATTTCAACGTGGTCCTGTACCAGCACCCCGTTGTGTATGACCGTGATATCGCCCGATTTTATTTTTCCGCCGTCCACATTAAATTCTGGAGCGTGATAAATAATGTCGTACGTATTCCACTCACCGATCGGCGAGGAGGCCATGGCCAACGGTGCATGTTGCTTATAAATTGCCGCTACCTGTCCGTTTACATAGGTAGGGTTTTCGATGTTATCCAAAACCTGCACTTCGTACATACCGTTAAGGAAAACCCCACTATTCGCCCTGTTCTGACCTTCGCGTTGCACGGGCAAGGGCGATTTCCATTCTATATGTAACTGTACGGAACCAAAATTTTGCTTGGTCTGGATGTTTCCCGTTTTGTCACTTACGGTCATACTCCCATCTTTATTAACGTACCATTTCGCAGCCGTACTGTCGACTGAACTTATCCAATTAGCTAATGATGTTCCGTCAAATAGGATGATGGCATCACTCGGTGGGGCACCATCGGTACCTGGTTTTACTTCTGGTACCTTAGGCTCATAAAATTCCGTTTCTTCTGGTGTTGTGGGTTCGGGAGCCTCATACTCCTTATACACGATGACGCTATCCGTTACACTCTTTTCCATTTCGTCCAGGGCATCCACCTTTACCTTCTCCTGGCAAGAACTGCATAAAAGAAAAACGAACAAGGGGGTTGCAAAGTATCTTATTTTCATAGGTTTCATTTTGATGCTATTATAGTCGTTTGATCTTAATATTCCTGAACGACACTATATTGCCATGGTCCTGCAGGCCAATCTTCCCGGTGGTATATTTCCCGAATCCCTCCCAATCCGCAAATTTTGAGGTGGAGACCATTTCTTCCCAAGCTTTGTTCGCCAATGGAAAAACAACGGTTTCCGAACCGTTTAAGATGACGCTGCCTTGGTTCTCTTTATGGTTTATGGTTATGAGCATCAAATTCCAGTCTCCCACAGGTTTGATCACCTCTTTTGATGGTGCTACCATATCGTATAACGCACCCGCTTGGTGGGTCGTACCCGCTTTAGCATCCGGATGTTTTTCGTTATCCAAAATTTGAATTTCAGGTCCGGTTTGGTAGCCTGTACGATAGATCGTATCCTCATTCACTCCCCAAAATACCCCGCTATTCCCTCCTTCAGATATTTTCCATTCCAACGACAGCACAAAGTTCGTAAACTCGTCTTTGGTTACGAGGTCATGGTTTTTTGGGTCTTCCCCATCGGTGGGCGGGGTATAAACCATTGCGTCACCCTCTATGTTCCAAACCTTGCTTACGCCATCGTTCTGAAATTCTTTCCATCTATCGAAGGAAGTACCGTCAAAAAGAATTTCCCAGTCGCCTTCGGTTACGGCGACCTCATTGTTTGCGGAAGCACTCGTTTCGGAAACCTCCTTTTTATCCTGTTTACAGGATATCACTAACAGCAGCACTACTAAACTTGTAATTTTCTTCATCCCCTTTAATTCAATCCCAACATTTTTCGAAGCATCTCTTTATCAATATCCGCACCTGCAAAATCATCGAATGTTTTCTCAGTGGCCTCGATGATGTGCTCCTGAATGAACTTAGCGCCCTCACGCGCACCTTGTTCTGGAGATTTAATACAACATTCCCATTCCATGACCGCCCAAACGTCGCAACCGTATTGGGTAAGTTTTGAAAAAATAGTCTTGAAATCTATTTGACCATCCCCTAACGAACGGTACCTTCCCGCCCTATTGCCCCAATCATTATAACCCCCGAAAGCTCCCTTTTTCCCTGTTGGGTTAAATTCGGAATCCTTTACATGAAACGACTTAATGAAGGTATGATAGTGGTCGATATAGGCGATGTAATCCAATTGCTGCAGCACAAAATGGCTAGGGTCGTAGAGAATGTTCACGCGCTTATGGTTGCCGGTAGCTTCTAAAAAACGCTCGAAGGTATCCCCATCGTGCAAATCTTCCCCGGGATGAATTTCATAACACACATCAACGCCTTCGCTATCGTAGTGGTCGAGTATCGGCAACCACCGTTTTGCCAATTCCTCAAAGCCCATTTCCACTAAACCTGCCGGCCTTTGAGGCCATGGGTGAGCGGTATGCCATAATAAGGATCCTGAAAAAGTAGCATGTGCGGCAAGTCCTAAACGCCTGCTGGCCGTTGCCGCCTTTTTGACGGTTTCTACCGCCCACTTTGTACGTTCTTTTGGTTTACCATGTACATTTTTAGGCGCAAAAGAATCGAACATTAAATCGTACGCAGGGTGAACCGCTACCAGCTGCCCTTGTAAATGGGTAGAAAGCTCGGTAATTTCCAAGCCATATGCGTTTATGGTGCCTTTGAGCTCATCGCAATAGGTCTGGCTTTCGGCAGCCTTATCCAAGTCGATAAGAAAAGGTTCCCAAGTTGGGATCTGAATTCCTTTATACCCAAGGTCAGCGGCCCATTGGCACATACCGTCCAAGGAATTGAAGGGGGCTTTCTCATCTACGAATTGTGCTAAAAATACGGCTGGGCCTTTTATTGTTTTCATAAGGAAATGAAGATTATATAATTTATATATTCGTTAAACGGACATTCTTAAATAAATCATTAGTAGTATATTTAAAGAATGATGCGTTGTGGTTTAAAACCACTAATAAATGCTCGTTAAATATAGGAAATACCCATTGAAAAATATAAAATTTCAGATATGAATCAAGACGAAGTGTTCGATGCCATTGTGGTGGGGACAGGAATTAGCGGCGGATGGGCTGCAAAAGAACTCACTGAAAAAGGCTTAAAGACATTGGTACTTGAGCGCGGCCGTATGGTAAAGCACGTGCAGGATTACCCTACCATGAACAAGGATCCTTGGGATTTTCCCAACGATGGAAATTTGAACAAAGAGGATAAAAAGAAATACCATGTGCAATCGCGGGTCAATTGGGCCCCAAAAGAGGATAATAAACATTTTTTCGTCAACGATCTCGAACATCCGTATGTAGAAACAAAACGTTTTGATTGGATACGGGGGTATCAAGTAGGTGGGCGCTCATTAACTTGGGGCAGACAAAGCTACCGGTGGAGCGACATCGATTTTGAGGCGAACAAAAAAGAAGGCATTGGCATAGATTGGCCGGTAAGGTATGCCGACATTGCACCTTGGTACGATAAGGTAGAAGAATATATTGGAGTAAGTGGTGAGAATTTAGGCCTTGCCGTATTGCCCGACGGAAAATTTCAACCCGCAATGCAATTGAACTGTGTTGAGGAAGATTTTAAAAAACAGACCGCTGCCAAATTCGAGGATGGCCGACTTGTCACCATTGGGCGAGCGGCGCATATTACGGACCCCGAAGCGAATTTTGAGAATAGGGGCGTTTGTCAAAACAGAAATAGATGTTCGAGAGGATGCCCCTTCGGAGGCTATTTCAGCAGTAATTCCTCCACCCTTCCCGCTGCCGAGCGTACGGGTAATATGACCCTTAGGCCAAACAGTATCGTGCACGAGATCATATATGACGATGTGAGCAAGAAAGCGACGGGGGTTCGGGTCATCGATGCAGAAACCAATGAGAAGCTAGAATATAAGGCAAAAGTGATATTCCTCTGCGCTTCAGCAATGGCCTCTGTAGGCATCTTGCTGCAGTCAAAGTCCGAGCGGTTCCCAAACGGAATGGGCAATGATTCCGACGCCTTGGGTAGAGGAATCATGGACCATCATTATAAATTAGGCGCCACTGCCAAAGTAGACGGATATCTTGACAAGTACTATAAGGGGAGACGTGCCAACGGTTTCTATATACCGCGATTTGTGAACTTGAGCGAACAGACCAAGCGGGAAGGATATATTCGCGGTTTTGGATATCAAGGTACGGCAAGCAGGGGAGATTGGTCGGAAGCCATTGGTGAAATGGGCTATGGTAAAGAACTTAAGGATGAAATCCTTAGACCTGGGCATTGGACCATCGGGGTAACCGGCTTTGGGGAATTTTTACCTTATGATGATAATCGAGTTACACT
Organism: Maribacter sp.; assembly: GCA_049793635.1. GTDB lineage: Bacteria > Bacteroidota > Bacteroidia > Flavobacteriales > Flavobacteriaceae > Maribacter. The sequence goes on from JBARCC010000511.1 coordinate 6,192, forward strand.
CAGCCCTACCGAAAAGGACCAATGGGGACTTCCCCAGTTGGCATTCGATGTGGAGTTCAAAGAGAACGAACTCAACATGAGGAAAGATATCAAAAAAGAAATCGTGGCCATGTTCAAAGCCGCAGGTTTTAAAGATGTACAGCCATACGAGGAACCTTCGGGGCCAGGTTTGGGCATTCATGAAATGGGAGGGGCCCGTATGGGGCACAGCTCAAAAACATCGGTATTGAATAAACACAATCAAGTGCATGGCGTGCCCAATGTGTACGTAACCGATGGGGCGTTCATGACCTCGTCGAATTGTGTAAACCCTTCGTTGACCTATATGGCATTTACCGCAAGGGCAGCCGAACATGCAGCCGAACAGTTTAGCAAGGGTGCATTTTCTTAAGTAAGTTCACAGGTCGGATATTAAAATACCGCTATCGATCGTTTTATGGATTCCTGCAGTTAACATGGTACTTGCACCTTGGTACAGACATCTGCATTCAAAAATTTAAATTACGTATATGGAAAATGCTTCGGCTAGAATGATGTGGGGCGATTATTTGGACAAACATTTGGAACACGCCTTTGAGGATGCCCCCACGTCAACGTACTTCGGTGACAATAAACAAGATGCCGACGCACTAGCGATATTGGTAAAAACAGGGGTCAAAAAAGCTACCTCACATTCACTTTTAGGATTACAGCATCGAAACGAGTCCTTACCCAAAATTGGTGATTTTGTAGTCGTTACGAATTGGGAAGGTGAAGCACAGTGCATCGTAAGAACTACTTCGGTCAAACTGAAACCCTATTTTAGTATTGATCCGCTTTATGCGCGACAAGAAGGGGAAGGCGATAAATCACTCGCCCATTGGAAAAAAGTGCATTGGGACTATTACACAAGGGAACTACAGAAATTCGGACGAGAACCTAGAGAAAGCATGATCATTGTCTGTCAAGAATTCGAAAAAGTATTTTGACCCATAGGTACTAACATCATAAAAGGAAGAGACTGTCTAAAAATAGGGAAGCCTGTCATGAGCATTTCGACTTCGCTCACTATAAACTCCGTCGAAAAGCTCACTGTGACAGTAGGTTCAATACCGCTTTTTAGCCAGCCTTTTTAAAGGCATTAAACGCAATAGCTTAGTTCTCCAATGCCACCCACGTATTCCCGCTTTTATGGGAATCTACCGTGGCTTCTATAAAGTTCATGCCACGAACACCATCGGTCATGGTTGGAAATTCTCCATCATTGTACTTTTCGCCTCGTATCGCTCTTGCTGCACCTAAATAGATATTGGCCATAGAGTCGAAAATACCTTCTGGATGGCCTGGTGGAAGTTTTGTTCCGTCCAAAGACAGTGCTGCATTATAGGCATGTCCGGGTTTATAGATTTGTGTAGGTTCGGTATCACTCAATTTATAAAGGAAGTTAGGACGTTCCTGTTCCCATCGAAATGCTCCTTTTTCACCGTAAATAGCAATAGCTAGCCCATTC
>JBARCC010000512.1:0-10564 GCA_049793635.1 Maribacter sp.
GTTGTTGTGGTACTACCCCGGAACATATTACCGCTATTGCTAACGTGGTAGCCCCCTATCCCCCAAGGGGGGTAAAACAAACCCAAAAACAATAGTACTCAGAATTTAAATGGAAAAATGTTAAAAGAAAAACATTCTGGAAATAATAGTTCCCCCCTTGGGGGCGGAGGGGGCCGCTTCTTAAAACTTAGCGGTCTAGAACCGTTAGTGGTTACCCCTGAAACCAACTTTATAAACGTTGGGGAACGTACTAATGTTGCAGGTTCTAAAATGTTTCTTCGCTTGATCAAGGAGGAGAAATTTGAGGAGGCATTGGATGTCGCTAGGGAACAGGTAGAAGGCGGGGCACAGGTAATCGACATCAACATGGATGATGGTTTGATCGATGGCAAGGAAGCTATGGTCAAGTTTTTGAATCTTGTGATTGCGGAACCCGATATTTCCCGGGTGCCGATAATGATCGATAGTTCCAAATGGGAAATCATAGAGGCCGGTCTTCAGGTGGTGCAAGGGAAATGCGTCGTCAACTCCATTAGTTTGAAGGAGGGAGAGGAACAATTTATGCACCACGCGAAATTGATAAAACGCTATGGTGCCGCAGTAATCGTCATGGCATTTGATGAGGTTGGCCAGGCCGATAATTATGATCGTAGAATTGAAATTGCCAAACGTTCTTACGATATTTTGGTGCATAAAGTAGGTTTTGCTCCAGAGGACATCATTTTTGACTTGAATATTTTTCCCGTAGCTACGGGCATGGATGAGCATAAGCTAAACGCTTTAGATTTTATAAAGGCGACCACTTGGGTGCGTGAAAATTTACCTCATGCTAGCGTTAGTGGAGGGGTGAGTAATGTGTCGTTCTCCTTTAGGGGCAACAACCCGGTTCGTGAGGCGATGCACTCCGTATTCCTATACCACGCCATAAAAGCAGGGATGAATATGGGAATCGTAAATCCAAGTATGTTGGAGATTTACGATGATATTCCAAAGGATTTATTGGAGCGTGTAGAGGATGTTATCTTGAACAGAAGGGACGATGCTACGGAGCGTTTGCTAGATTTTGCCGAATCCGTTGTGGGTAAGGCGAAGGAAAGTAAAGTTGATCTCTCTTGGCGGGAAGAACCGTTGCAAAACCGGATCACAAGAGCTTTGGTCAAGGGAATCGACCAATATATCGTTGAGGATGTTGAGGAAGCGAGGCAAGTTGCTGATAAACCCATAGAAGTTATTGAAGGCAATTTAATGACCGGTATGAATGTAGTGGGTGACTTGTTTGGAAGTGGTAAAATGTTTTTGCCCCAAGTGGTCAAATCTGCTAGGGTCATGAAAAAAGCGGTAGCGTATCTATTGCCATATATTGAAGAAGAAAAATTGTTAAACCCCCAAGTAGGAGATGATAAGGGTAACGGAAAAATATTAATGGCGACTGTAAAGGGAGACGTGCATGATATTGGCAAGAATATTGTAAGCGTCGTGCTGGCCTGTAACAACTATGAAATTGTCGATTTGGGGGTCATGGTACCACCAGAAAAAATAATTGCCGCTGCGATTGAGCACAATGTTGATATTATCGGTTTAAGCGGCTTGATTACACCTTCGTTGGATGAGATGGTGCATTTGGCGAAGGAGATGCAGCGTAAAAATTTCAAGGTTCCGCTATTGATCGGGGGAGCAACGACCAGCAAAGCACATACAGCAGTTAAAATAGACCCTCAGTATCGTGAGGCCGTGGTGCACGTAAATGACGCCTCTAGGGCGGTGACCGTTGTGGGTGACTTGCTGAAAAAGGAAACAGCTACAGCGTATAAAAAGAGTATAAAAGATGACTATGAGGTGTTCAGGGATAAATTTTTAAATCGTTCCTCAAGTAAAACCTATAAAACCCTTTCTGAAGCCCGTAAAAATAAATTTCAAATTGATTGGGAAACGAGTGAAATCGTAAAACCGCGACAGTTAGGGATACAGGTGATTGAAGACCAAGATTTGAACCTATTGGTCCAGTTTATTGATTGGACCCCATTCTTTAGAAGTTGGGAATTACATGGTAAATACCCTGATATTTTAACCGATGACGTAGTAGGTGAGCAAGCCACCGACCTCTTTGCCGATGCCCAAAAAATGCTAAAGCAGATTATTAAGAAGAAACAATTGAAGGCAAAAGGGATATTTGGACTTTTCCCAGCGAATTCGGTTAATGAGGATGATATCTCTGTGACCTTGGGCCCTGTCGAAGGGCAAGCTGATGAAAATTTCACCTTCCGCACCCTACGCCAACAATTACAGAAAAGACAGGGAGTCGCAGATTATGCCTTGGCAGATTTTATTGCCCCCAAAGGATCCGGTATCCAAGATTATATTGGGTGTTTCTGTGTAAGTACCGGTTTTGGTACGGCAGAACTTGCCGGGCAGTATGAAACCGATTTAGATGATTATAGTTCCATTTTGGTAAAAGCATTGGCCGATCGTTTGGCAGAAGCGTTTGCAGAATATTTACATAAAGAAGTACGGACCAAACATTGGGGCTATGCGGCCAACGAAGCCTTGAGCAACGAGGACCTGATCCGTGAAACGTATAAAGGAATTCGTCCCGCACCCGGGTATCCTGCTTGTCCAGACCATTTGGAAAAATTGACCATATGGGAACTCTTGAAGGTAAAGGAAACCATTGGTGTGGAACTAACGGATAGTTTGGCGATGTGGCCAGCGGCATCGGTAAGTGGATATTATTTTGGAAATCCTGAAGCCCGCTATTTCGGACTTGGAAAAATTAAGGAAGATCAAGTCAAGGATTTTGCGAATAGAAAAGGAATTGCAGTTGAGGAAGCGGAACGTTGGTTAGCACCTAATTTAGTGGAGGTTTAAAAGCGTTAGGGATTGAAGTGGCATCTTTTTCTATTTTTGTTGGCTATGAGGATGATTTGAAGAGAATGAATCAAATAGAAAAAATATAGCGTAAAGCCCGACCGATAGGGAACGCCCAGATCAAGATTGAGTTGAATAATTTTAATTACATCCCGTAAAGTTCTTCTCTTGAGGAGAGGGCAGTAGGGTAGAGGCCAAATAAAATGAAGATTACGGAACATATAGAAAATGCCAAGGGGGAAACGCTTTTTTCGTTTGAAATAGTGCCTCCGGTGAAAGGAAGAAGCATTCAGGAACTCTACGACAACATTGATCCCTTAATGGAGTTCAAACCGCCGTTCATTGATGTGACCACTTCACGCGAAGAAACGGTGTATGTGGAGAAAAAGGGGCTTTTGGACAAGAAAACGACCCGCATGCGCCCGGGTACCGTGGGTATTTGTGCTTCTATACAACACAAGTATGCAGTGGATACCGTGCCGCACGTTATTTGTGGCGGCTTTACGAAGGAAGAGACCGAATACATGTTGGTGGATTGCCATTACTTGGGCATTGAAAATGTAATGGCATTGCGTGGCGATGCCATGCGGGAGCAGCAGTATTTTGAAGCGACAAAAGGCGGTCATGCCTACGCAAGAGGATTGGTCGAGCAGATCAAGGATCTGAATTGCGGCACGTATTTACATGAGGTCATTGAATCGGATAATTGTCCGGATTTCTGCATAGGTGTTGCCGGGTATCCCGAGAAACATTTGGAAGCGCCATCACTGCAATCGGATTTAAAACGATTGAGCGAGAAAGTGGACGCCGGGGCGGATTATGTAGTGACCCAAATGTTCTTCGACAACCAGAAGTACTTCGAATTTGTAGAGGCGGCAAAAAAAATGGGGATTGAGGCACCCATCATTCCGGGAATTAAACCGTTGGCTGTAAAAAGACATTTACACATACTCCCTCAGGTTTTTAGGATAGACTTGCCGCAAACATTGATAGAGGCGGTGGATGAATGTGCTGACAATACAGCGGTGCGCCAAGTTGGCATCGAGTGGGCCATACAGCAGTCAAAAGAATTAAAAGCTGCGGGTGTGCCTGTACTACATTACTATTCCATGGGGAAATCCGATAATATTAAGGCGATTGCCAAGGAGGTGTTTTAATTTAGTTAAGAGTGTCGAAAGATGGGTTGATGCAGGTTGCCAAACAAAAAGTCTAAATGACTTCACTTATATCTATTTTTACGCTCCATGAATTTTAAGTATACGGCATTTTTATTCTTTTCTGTTCTGTTCAGCTTTTCACAGGAAAGTCAAGAGCATACAAAATACACGCTGGATGCCAGTCAATTTTATGGCTCCATCATCTTACATAATCCTGATATTTCACATTTAATTACCGCCCATCCGGGTGGTATCATCTTAGGGTACAACCGTAAGACCTATGGCGCTGAGGAATGGGAGGAACGCTATAATTATCCGGACGTGGGGTACTCCTTTATTTATCAGGATATGAACAACGAGACCTTAGGAAAGAACTATAGTCTGTATGCCCATTACAATTTTTACTTTTTAAAACGGAATATGCAACTTAGGGTTGGTCAAGGTATAGCGTATACGACCAACCCCTACGATAAGGAAACGAATTTCAGGAACAATGCGTATGGTTCGGATTTTTTGAGTTCTACCTATCTCATGCTCAATTACCATAAAGAGAATATGATTGCCGGTTTGGGGTTTAAAGCTGGTATCTCCCTCATCCATTACTCCAATGCAAACTTCAGGGCGCCTAACACCTCTACGAATACCATCGCTTTTAACGCGGGGCTGGTGTATGACCTGGATGGAGGGGAAGCCGTTGAATATATCTTTCGGGATAAGGAAAAAGTTACGGAACCTGTAAAATATAATGTGGTGTTGAGAACCGGACTTAATGAAAGTGACGTCATCGATATGGGTCAGTATGGGTTTGTAGTGGCCTCTGCCTATGCAGATAAACGTTTGGGGCGAAAAAGTGCCGTTCAATTGGGGGCGGATGTTTTCTTTTCCAATTTTTTAAAGGAATTGATTCGCTACCAAAGTATTTCTTTTCCTGAGAATAGGGTAAATGCCGATGATGATTTTAAACGGGTAGGTGTTTTTGTGGGCCATGAACTGTTCATCAATAAACTATCCATCATTTCTCAATTGGGATACTACGTCTATTATCCGTTCGATTTTGAAGGAAGAATGTATAACAGGATGGGGTTAAAGCGGTATTTTGGCGACACCGTCTTTGGTGAGATTACGTTGAAGTCCCACGGGGCGAAGGCTGAAGCCGTAGAGTTTGGGATTGGGATACGGTTTTGAGACTTAAGTTAAAAGTTAAAAGTTAAAAGTTAAAAGTGAAAAGTGGAAATGTGAAATAGGAAATTGGAAAGTACGAGTTACGAAGTGGTACGTACGAAGTATTAGGCATAAAGACTAAGTAGGAACTGCTTGGAATCTCGAAACTCTAGTTAGTTGACTGACTTGGTACCTGCATGGCGTGGTCGCAATTATGATCACTGAGCGTAGCCGAAGTGAGTTTACTGGTTACGCTTACGAAAACAATTGAAAAAAACATAGTCCAAAAAATAAATGAACAACATGGTAAGATTAAAAGGTAGCATACCAACGCATTCCGGTGGAAGTTGGTCTCTTAGCCTGCCTAGCTGGCAGGCAGGGCTGGTCGAAGGAAATGGGATGTTTTGCTCATATATCTGGATGATTGTTTTGTTGTTCGTACTATCGCTGAATAGTTCCTGTAACTCGGAAAACGCACCAGATTGTTTTCAAGATACCGGTGAGGTTATCCGTGAAGAAGTAGCTGTGGGAATTTTTAATAAGATTACCGTATTTGAAAACGTTACCCTGGTCTTAAAACAGGGCGCCGTTCAAAAAGTAGAAATAGAAACCGGGGAAAATTTACGGAATGAGGTAGCTGCGATTGTTGAAGACGGTCGTTTGCTAGTAACGGATACCAATGATTGTAACTATGTTCGAGAGTACGGCACTACGATTGTGTATGTGACCACCCCGAATTTAATCGAAATCCGAAGCAGTACTGGATTTCCCATCACGAGTGATGGGGTACTGGCTTTTGATTCCCTAAGTCTGTTATCGGAAAGTTTTACGAATCCTGATGCGGCTACGACCGATGGTGCGTTCGATTTACAATTGGAGGTGTCTAGGGTAGGTATCACGACCAATGGCATCGCTTTTTTTAAGCTGAGCGGACGAACGGATAATTTCAATGTTAACATTGCTGCAGGCGATTCCAGAATAGAGGCCCAGGAATTGATAGCTACCCAAGTGGATTTAAATCATAGGGGTTCCAACGATATACTCATAAACCCCCAGGAACAATTAATAGGGACCATACGGGGAACAGGAGATGTCCAGAGTTATAATAGACCTGCCGTAGTTGCTGTAGAAACCTTGTATAACGGCCGTCTCATATACGTGGAATGAACCCGATTCTTCACTATCTAAAGGAGATTTTCGCTTCCAAGCGAATTTTAGGAGCCAATCCCGAATTGTTGCATTTGGTAAAGGCCGAAGCGTTACTACAGCAATTAGTTGCACAAAAAAGGGTTCCCGGACTCGCCATCACCGTATTGAAAGATGGAAAGACCGTGTTCCAAAAAGGATATGGCTATGCAGATCTGGAAAAAAAGAAGTTTGTAGATCCTCAAAAAACCATTTTTCGTATTGCCAGTATTTCCAAACCCATTGCGGCAACCGCTTTGGGGATTATGGTCGAAGAAGGGATTATGCATTTGGACGCTTCATTTTATGACTATGTACCGTACTATCCTAAAAAAAGATGGGATTTTACGATTCGGCAATTGGCGAGTCACACGGCTGGGATACGGGGATATAGGGGAAAGGAGTTCGGTTTCAATGAGCCTTTTAGTATCAAAGAAAGTTTAGTTCTTTTTCAAGATGATGAGTTGGTTTTTGAACCGGGAAAAGGATATTTGTATAACAGTTTTGATTGGGTATTGATTTCATTGGCCATGCAGGAAGCAAGCGGAATTCCATTTGAAAAATACGTTCAGGAAAAGGTATTGATTCCTTTGGGAATGCAAAACACGGTTGTACCTCAATCTCAACCTGAGGGCAATCGAGGGCTAGGCGCTAAAAACATAGTTCCGTCTAAACCTGTCGGTTCGAGCGGAGTCGAGAACCAAACGGAACAACAAAATCCAGTCTCGACTCCGTTCGACTTGACAGATAGCATTGCTTCGTTTTACACCAAGAATAAATCAGGGTTCAAAGAAGCAATACCCGTGAACAATTTCTATAAACTGGCGGGTGGGGGTTATTTGTCAACTTCGGAAGATGTAGCAAAACTAGGACAGGCTTATTTGGAAAATAAATTTTTGGATGGAGCAACAAAGACTGAATTGCTGACCGCCCAGACGATTCTTGGAAAATCCACCTTTTACGGGCTAGGTTGGCAGGTAAGTGAAGATGTAAAAGGGAGAACATTTTACGGTCATATCGGGAGCAGTGTCGGAGCATATTCGAACTTTTTTGTGTATCCTAACGAGCAGCTGGTTGCTTGCGTGTTGATCAACGCTACAGACCCTAAAGTTCAGGAAGCGTTGGATGAGGTTGTAGATGCATTTTTCCATTGCAGTGAAATAGGGTAACAAGCCTTCACAAATCGACTCTAATGCTTTTTCGATAAAATATAGGTTGACCAAAAAGGCGACCATTTTAAGGAAGTACATCAAGTGGATTTTTTTACGATTCAAAAGTCTCATTTTGCTCAAAAGGGCACCTGAGAATGTACTGTGTATGGCATGTTTTCCGACATTAAAATTTCCAAGAACTGAAACCTCATACATGCGTTAATAGTGCTAATTTTGGAAAGTGCGCCTCCTTACTCTCATCAAAAATCATAAACTGGTTTTTCTATAGTAGGGCACTTTTTTTCCCAGTTAGTTCCTAAAAAAGTCTCGGTTCTTTAATCTTAAAGCACAGCGGTCTTTTATCTTTACCCAACATCATCGATTTTTGAACAATAATACTACAGATTATGATAAAGCTATCTCACAATGCATTCTTCTTACTAGTCTTCTCATTCTCCTTTTTTTACGCTTTTGGGCAACGTACCGTAGATTTAGAAAAATTGTCAAAGACCTATGCCGATGCAAGCCTACCCTTGTTAAAAGAAGTGTTGAGTATTCCCAATGATGCTTTTTATCCGGAAGACATAGAGCGAAATGTAGTTTGGTGTGAAAAACAGTTCGGTCTACGTGGATTTTCAACCCAACGTATCAGTACCACACATGCACCATTATTGTTGGCGGAAAGAGTGCATCCAAAAGCAAAGAAAACAGTGCTGATTTACCTACAGTTAGACGGGCAGCCCGTAGATAGTACCCAATGGTTTCAGGAAAGTCCCTATAAACCAGTGATGAAGAAGAAAAATCAAAATAACGTATGGGAGGAAATCGCTTGGGATTCGACAAGTAATAGCGATGATGAATGGCGCATTTTCGCAAGGTCGGCGAGTGATGCCAAAGGTCCCGTCGTCATGTTTTTAGCGGCATTGGATGCTGCGGCATCCAAAAATATAGTCCCCAATTATAATATAAAGGTCATTATGGATTTTGAGGAGGAACTAGGTTCCCCGAGATTGCCCAATGCCGTTACCCAAAATGCCGAGCTGTTAACAGCGGACATGCTCATCATTTTCGATGGGCCGCGCCATATCAGCAATAAACCAACCTTGACCTTCGGTGCCAGGGGAATAGCTACGATTACGTTAACAACGTATGGACCTGTGGTTCCCCAGCACAGTGGTCATTTTGGTAATTATGCGCCTAATCCCGCTTTGCGGTTGTCTAAGCTTTTGGCCTCTATGAAGGATGACGAAGGAAGAGTGACAATACCAGGATTTTATGACGGCATACGTATAGACGAGAACACGGAGCAGATATTAAGAAGTATTCCTGATGATGAAGGCGAAATTAAACAGAGACTCCAAATCGTATCGGCGGATAAGGTAGGCAGTTACTATCAAGAAGCGATGCAATACCCCTCTTTGAACATTCGAGGAATGCAATCGGGCTGGATCAATGAAAAGGTGCGGACCATCGTACCTGGCTGGGCCAGGGCGGAACTGGATGTTCGGTTGGTCTTGGAGTCTGACCCAGAGCGTTTGATACGGTTAATAAAAGAACACACCGCGGCGCAAGGGTATTACATTACCGATAAAGAGCCAACTGAAGAAGAAAGGCTCACACATGATAAGATTGCCACTTTTACTTCTGAAATTTCGTATCAATCCTTTAGAACCGATTTTAATTCTGAAGTGGGTGTTTGGTTGACACGTGCATTGACGAAGGCATTTTCCGAAGAACCCATACGTATACGCATGAGCGGTGGTTCTATTCCAATCTCCCCTTTCGTGACGACTTTAAATATTCCTGCGGTAACGGTGCCCACGGTGAATAGGGATAACAATCAGCATAGTCCGAACGAAAATTTGAGAATCGGCAATTACAGGGAAGGTGTAAAAACCATGATCGCAATTTTACAGGAGAAGCTGTAACACGACGTTGTTTCAGCTTGAAAATGTTATACTTTAGCTGTTCAATATAAATAAGTTCAGTATGAAGTTAGCGGTGAATCCTACGTGTTTGGGTGTTATGTTGTTTTTGATCTTCAATACGGCCAAAGCTCAAGAGATAACGGTATTTCAAGGGTTTTGGGGTATGGAGTATTATCAAGATGACCAGAAAATAACAAAAGAAGAACTGAAAGGTCTTTTTGATAAAAATGAAGAAGTGGGCACGTATTGGAAAAAATCCGGTAAGAACTCGACCTTAGCCTACGCATCTGTGGGAGGTCAATTTGCTTTTGCGGTTTGGGCGTTGTCCGAATGGGATGAGGACGATGCCAGTGGCGCACTGGCACCAGCATTAGGATCTCTAGGTTTTGGTGTTTTGGCCGCTATTTTTTTAAATTCCGCAAATAAGAATGCAAAAAAGGCAATTTTGACCTACAATAAGCAATTTGATGATAAGGCGACGTTCCGAATCGAGCCTTTGGGAAATCGGCACGGTTTTGGGCTGGCGCTAAAGTGGTGATGTCCTCGTTAGCGTTTTAACACAAAATCTACAGTATTTGAGAAAGAACATCATTTTACCAAAAATAATATGGGTTAACCATTACTTTTTAAATATAATTATTACTTTAGCGATATAGTAGGTTTAGCATGACAAGACAATATTTCTGGAACGGTTTCTTTTTTTACTTCTTTTTTAAGAGAGGTACGGGACTATTCTAGTATATTTTAATCAATAAGATAGAAAAGTTCCGATACACATCGGAACTTTTTTTTGGTTGAAACTTTTGATTCTGAAGGTTATATGAAGGTAGGAAAGTAGAGAATTAGGGAATAAAAGAAGAGAAATTAGAAATTAGTTTTTTCTTAAAGGCCAAAAGCCAAAAAAAATATGAGTTTGAAGATTGCCATACAGGGGATTAAGGGTTCCAATCATCATCAGGTAGCAAAAGACTACTATGGGGACACTATCGAATTGGTAGAATGCCTCTCTTTTGATGAAGTGGTAGCCAAACTTTTATCCAAGGAAGCCGATCAGGGCGTCATGGCGATAGAAAATTCTATTGCGGGATCGATAATCCCTAACTATGCATTGATCAAC
>JBARCC010000513.1:0-4063 GCA_049793635.1 Maribacter sp.
CAATAATTGTTTAAATACGTTCGATATTATAATTTTTAGGGCGCGTACATCCCAAAAGCACGATGGAGGATTTAACAAACACCTTTTTGAATCCTACTCCCGTGGTTAAAGAAGATAGGAAACCAATTCTTCATGGGTTTCCTATCTTCTTTAACCAAGGGAGTAGGATTCAAAAAGGTGTTTGTTAAATCCTCCATCGTGCTTTTGGGATGTACGCGCCCTAAAAATTATAATATCGAACGTATTTAAACAATTATTGCCTTAAATCGATAAGGGCAAAGAGAGAAGGAGAGCTGCGGCTCGGGCATAGGTTTTACAACCTTTTTTAATAAAAGTACATCCCAAATTCTTGAATCCAAAGAAATTGGCTTTGGGGAAAAACGATTTTCAATATTTAATATACCGATGACGATTTACCCAGCTAACCTTCCGAAGGGTACAAAACGTCTTCATAGGTAATTTCCTTAGGTTGGGCATTGTCAGAGGTGCTGGGAAGTCATTTTGGGATTCGAAAGCTGAAATAGTCTACAATTACCGAAATGACGGAACATCAAATGATTCTTTAGCCCAAAAACTAACTTTGTGAACACGGTTTTAATAGGTACTTTTAGGGCTTCAATAGTAAATGTTTGAATCCACTCAAAAAACTTTTTCAACAAACTGCGATTTATGGCTTGGCAACGGTCTTGCCACGTATGATTTCATTCATTTTAGTACCCTTATATACCGACGTGATGCCCCCAGGAACCTATGGGGAGGTAACGTTAATTTTTTCTTGGTTCGCCATCTTTAACGTATTCATGGCCTATGGTATGGAAACCGCGTTTTTCAGGTTTTATAAAGATGCTGAAAATCGCAAAGCGGTAGTGAGTACTTCCTTACTCTCCATAGCAGGCTCTACATTTTTGCTCGTTGTATTGGGAATTCTTTTCAAAGCACAGATATCAAATTGGCTCAATATCGATTTGCAGTACATGAACTACGTTTTTGGTATTCTCGCCTTGGATGCTTTGGTCATCATACCCTTTGCGTGGTTACGTGCCAACGAAAAGCCTTTGCGGTATGCAATCGTTAAAATTTTAAATGTGTCCCTCATGTTAGGGCTAAACATTTTTTATTTACTGATTCTTCCTAAAATTGCGGAAAGCGGCAGTGAAGGTTTTTTGAGTTCTTTGTATACCCCGAATAATGAAGTACCCTATATTTTGATCTCAAATCTTATTGCAAGTGGGGTTACTCTCGTGCTCATGGTTCGGATTTACGTACGTAGGCCCTACGTTTTCGATAAGCAGCTATGGAATCGCATGTTGCGGTACGCTATGCCTGTCATGATTGCCGGAATAGCGTTCACCATAAATGAAGTGTTCGATCGCTATTTATTATCCGAATTACTTCCGGTCGATATTGCGAAGAGCGAGATGGGGAAATACTCGGCCTGTTATAAACTGGCTTTGTTCATGACCCTTTTCGCAACGGCCTTTCGCATGGGCATTGAGCCCTTTTTCTTCAGCCATTCAGACACGGTGAATCCACAAAGGGCATATGCTCAAATCACCAATTATTTTGTGGTTTTGGGGAGCGTAATCCTTTTATCGGTCGTGGTGTTTGCAGATGTTCTTAAAAAACTGATCGTACTCGACGAATCATATTGGGAGGCGATGCCCATAGTGCCTTTAATCGTTTTGGCCAGCTTTTTTCTGGGCATTTACCATAATCTTTCGGTGTGGTATAAAGTAACGGACAAAACCATATACGGGGCCTACATTTCGATGATCGGTGCCGTTTTGACTATTGTCATCAATGTCGTCTTTATACCGTTCTTTGGTTATTTGGCCTCTGCGGTCGCAACCGTATCTGCCTATGGCACCATGATGCTATTATCCTTTTATTTTGGACGTATGTATTACCCGGTCCCTTATAATTTTCGAAAAATTATCTTTTATTTAGGATTTTCCATCTTGTTTTCTGGGGTATCATTCTACATTTTTGATAGAAATTTATTCGTAGGGATATTTTTATTACTGGTGTTCTTGGGGATGGTCTATAGATTAGAATTGAATAACCTTAAAAAAGTGTTTATAAAGAAATGAACATAAAAATCATAAACAAGTCCGTTCATCCAGTACCACATTACGAAACAATGGCTTCGGCAGGGATGGATCTGAGAGCGAACCTAGAAGCCCCTATTGTTTTACAGCCGATGCAACGAACAATCGTAAAAACGGGATTATATATAGAGTTGCCCGTCGGTATCGAGGCACAGGTGCGGCCAAGGAGTGGCTTGGCGGCTAAAAAAGGGATAACGGTACTGAATGCCCCTGGCACGATTGATGCTGATTATAGAGGAGAGGTCGGGGTAATATTGATCAACCTTTCCAACGCGCCCTTTACGATTGAAAATGGAGAGCGGATCGCCCAAATGGTCATTGCCAAACATGAACGGGCCGTATGGGAAGAAGTGGAAAAATTGTCTGAGACCGACCGTGGCGCAGGGGGTTTTGGGAGTACTGGGGTAAAGTAATAGATGTGAACATTACAATGAGGAATGAAAGCTTTTTGTTGATGATGCTTTGGGGATGTTTTTCCCTGGTATCGGGGTATGCCCAAGAAGAGCCCTCTTTGGATATCGAACAAAGCGCAGAAGTTTTTTTGGAAAATTATTCCGACGAATTTCAAGAGAATTTCTTCGAAGGCCTTAAACAGAAAGGAATTCAAAACTATGACCGGTCCATCACCTATTTTCTGGAATGCAAGCGGCTCGAACCGAAGAATATGGTCGTAGCTTTTGAGCTTGCCAAGGCCAACCTCTTGGATAATGAACTCATAGGGGCCCAAGAATATGCCGTTGAATCGGTAAATGGAGACCCCGAAAATTATTGGTATGCCGAAACGCTTACCGATGTGGTTGATGCGAGAAAATCCGATATAGCGGAGCTTACCACCAAATTACCTTGGGACAATACGATGTTAAGAGGAAATATTGCCGAAATCTATTTTAAAAAAGGGGAATATGAGACTGCTAAAACGATACTTAAAGGGATAAAAGAAAGCAAAAAATATACCTTTTTGGAAAATAGGATTTTAGATTCCATAGCCAGTAAGCAATCTAAAACACAATCCGTTACATTTACGATACCCACGGGCACCGATAACGAAGGTATTCCCAGTGGGGCGGAGCAATACAAAACAAGAATAAGAGGCTTAATGAACAATGATGTGTTCAGCCCCAACATCAAACAAATATCCGAGGAGGCGATGGAGCTTTATCCCACACAGCCCTACTTTTATTATGCCAACGGGTACGCCCTAAACCGTACGTTAAAGCATAAAGATGCTATAGCGATTCTTGAGAACGCTCTTGACTATTTGGTCAGCGATAGTTCTCTAGAAAACAAAATTTATAAAGAATTGGTCGATGCCTATACCGCGGTCAACAATAGCTCAAAGGCAAATATGTACCTTCGTAAAATAAAACCGGGTTTTTAGATGAATCAGATGTTGAACAGGATTGAAATTAGAGCGATTGCAGTCGTATTATTGATGGTGTTTCTTTCTTCCTGCAAGAGCGCTAAAGTGATAACGGGAGGTGCTGTAGACGATACGTTGGCGGCAAAATCGGTAATAAAGGCTCACTACCGGAACGAGGCCAACTTCAAGACCTTGAACGGAAAAGTGCGAATTGAGTATTCTGACGGGGAATCTTCCCAGAACGTTTCCGTGAGTCTCCGTATGGAAAAGGATAAGGCCATTTGGATGAGTGCCCCTTTGGGAATCGTGAAAGCGTACATTACCCCAGATAGGGTATCCTTTTACAACAAACTGCAGAACGAGTATTTTGATGGGGATTTCTCTTATTTAAGTGATGTATTGGGGACAGAGGTGGATTTTTCGATTTTACAGAACCTGCTCACAGGGCAGGCCATCGTAGATTTAAGAAAAGAAAAGTACGACATCACTATTACGGAAGATGCCTATAGGCTTATCCCTAAAATACCGGGAACGTTATACAAGACCTTGTTCATGGTAGAGCCACAGCATTGTAGGATGACTTTGCAACAATTAT
>JBARCC010000514.1:0-3329 GCA_049793635.1 Maribacter sp.
CCGGACTATACAATGGAAATTCTCAAATTTCTCCTAGTCAATATTTTACTATAAGTCCAGGAAGTTTTGCTTATGATTTTATAGCCGAAGAATCAGGAACTTACGAAATTACCTTTTTGCTTCGAGATAGTAATGGACAGATTATAGAAGAAAAAGTAACGGTGGTCGTGGGGAACAATGATTTTACGGTCAATATGACCCCATCCAAGGCAACGGAATTTTCCAATATTCCGGTTGGGATTATTGTGGATATCGATGAAGTACCTGAGGGAGCGAACGATAGTTATACCGCCTTCTTTTCCTCCAGCCAGAACGGTTCGATGGCGGTCAATGGTGTTACATACGGTCCTGGGGAAGAATTCCCATTGAGTGCTGGAGTCAATAATCTCACATATACAGGGCTTGAACCTGGTCAGCACAATATCATTCTTAGCGTGGAATCCAGTTCGGATGTTACGCGAACGACCAACACTTCCATAACATACGACCAAGTGGATTTTACCTTTACGGCGGGAGCCCAAAAGTCGGATATAACGGTCGGGGAAGCCACCGGACTAAATTTTAATATTTCGGAAAGTGTGGTATCTTCGAATTACACCATGCGCTTTAGCATAAACGGGAACGCACTCATCAGGGATAATAACGGTATCGAAGTAAGCCCCGGAAACAGTTACGATGTCAATACCGGCAACTTTAATTGGACGCTGGAGGGAACCAATGAAAGCACAGTTCGATTGGCTTTCACGGTTCGAAACGATACAGGATTGGAGAAAACGGTGGATATTACGGTAAACGTGGCGGCCAAGGATTACACCTTTACTGCATCAGCCACATTACAGCAGGCCTATGCTGGAGAACAGGTTGATATAAACTTTAATATTTCGGAAATCGGAATCGGTGGGGATACCTATGAGATGTACTTTTCGGCAAACGGTAACAATGGTTCCTTCGAATACGGAGGTACTAGCTATTCCGCTGGGGAAAATTTTGATGTACCTGTGGGCGCGTTCTCAGGGAAGTATGCCGGAACGACGGAGGGCAACCACAATATCACTTTTACAGTGCGCTCTTCATCGGATGTGCAGAAAACGGCCAGTGTGAATATAAACTATACAGTATATGAGGAACCATTTGAATTAACCATTAGTCAAGCACCGGGCGAACGTCTTGAGGGTGAGTTTTTCAATATTGCGGTTATAACCAATGCAATCGGCACACATGACCCCGCTGTAACTTATCAGATGACATTTTCCTTTAGTGGAAACCGTGTCGGTTATTTCTTTTACGGTGGAAATAGATATGATGAGGGGCAAACGATTCCATTGAATTATGGTAGTACCAACCTTACTTTCTATCCCGAGAGCCAAGATACGTTTACCATTGATTTTGAAGTCGAGAATTCAACGGGGCAATCCCAAATCGAAAGTACATTTGTGGACACCATACGAAGACCTGTGGTATTGGTCAAAGGAGAAAAGCACAATGTCAGTTGTGGGGGATTGAACGGTTGTGATTATCAAGTCAGGATATATACTTGTTTTGATATTGGGTGTTCGGAGGCCTATGGTGGTGCTACGCTGGATCAGGTAGAAATCAGGATATTCAACAGGAGTTCCAATCGATGGGAAACCTTATTGTTCAATTACAACGAAGCCACGGGCAACGGGGTGGATAGGTATTTCATGTTGGAAGAGGAACCCCGTGAAAGCCGTTTGAGATACCTTGATCAGGATTTCGAGGTCAGGGTTAGAGATACCAATGGCCAATGGAGTGAAAGGGTTACGGGGAGAGTAGTTAGGGTTTGAGTATGGTAGTCGCTTTTGAGGTTCTATTAATGAAACTAAACGCAACGAAAACTAGCTTCTCTTAAAAGTATAGGTAATCACGACATCTTGATTATCCAAAAAATCGTTTTGATCAACCACCAATCGGTTTTCGGTAAATTCAACTATAATCCAATCGGTGCGATTCTCAAATCGTATAATCTCATTGTTTATGAGCTCGTACCTATCATCCTCGAGATTTTGAAATGCTGGTACTTCCCCGCAGGACAGTCCGTTTTCATTAATAGAAAAAGCGCTTTTTTCTCCAAGTCCCCGAGAGCTGAAAAAAGTTAAATTGTCCTTTAAACATTGACGTATTTCGTTGGTGTTGAACAAGTCAACGTTGACACTACCGTCCCCATTGATGTCAATGGCAATATTGGAATCAATGGCCTCGTACTCCCACTGGCCAAACAAAGCTTGGCTCCTACCCGACTCCGCTACGCTATCATCATCGCTACTACATGAAAAAAATAATAGCATTGGGAATGCAAGAAATACGAACACATTTGGTTTCATTCGACGTACCTTAGATTAATACAAATATATTGATGAGGATTACATATTTTAAACTAAAAATCCCAAAATTAATTGTGCGCAGGCAAGATAAATGCAAGCAGGCGATTTTTTTCGCATGCTTTGGATTTATGTGTGGTTTCGAGGATGTTCAACAAACCTGAAACGGAAAGACCCCGAGTGCGGACCAGCGCAGCGTGTCCGCTCGGGAAGTCTTGTAGTGGAAGGTTTGTTGAACTTCCGCAGGAGCATGGCAAACAAAGCCAATGCACCAGAACTAATGGTGCACACTTTTGATTCCTTTTCATTGTAAACGCGCATACTAAAATTCCTCCATTAGGCTCAATTTTTTTAAAGTTAAAAAAAGATGATTTGCACTAAACTCCATTTCGTCATCAAACTAACTTATCAATTACGATTAAAAATAAATGGTAACGTAAAGCCTTTAAGTCATGGAAAATAAACGCATCCGCATTCAGCTTCTATTTCTACATGCAAAACTAACATTAACTTCATTGTTACTTTTCTTGTTCTTACCTTCGGCTAATTCCCAATCTACGAGTAAGGGAAATGACGGGCACAAAATGATACAAAATCTTCATGCTACCAACACTTCGCCCATAAATAGCAAATCGATTGAAAACATGGACCATAATTGGCACTACGCGACCGAACATCCGGTTAGTCATGCCCCATTGGTCAAAAACGGTGCGGTCTATTTTGGGGATTGGGGAGGCACGATATTTAAAGTGGATGCGGAAGAGGGAAGTTTAATCTGGAAAAAAAATATCGAAAAGCCCATGACAGAATGGACCTGGTACGGTTTTGCGGGAACTGGCAGTCTTGGTGACGGCAAGGTATTCGAAGCGAGTGTAGAGGGAAATGCCTTCGCTCTCGACCAAAATTCGGGCGAACTGCTTTGGCAGACCGAATTTACAACCGATCCTGAAGCAGGTAATCTTAGCGTACTGCTCTATCATGATGGTTTGG
>JBARCC010000515.1:0-5896 GCA_049793635.1 Maribacter sp.
ATTGAGTCCTGCAATGGCGTAAAAATGTTCATTGAAGGTGTGCTTATCGAAAACATCCAACACGAAGGATTGGGAATTAAACGCTCCTGAAAAGTCGGAGTCGAAAAATCTATCGATTTGATTGAACGCAGCATTGACGTTCATACTTCCCTTTTCATACGTATAGCTGCCCGACAATGCAAAACGTGACTGCTCACTGCTGAAATTAAAATCGGCATCCGCAATGGGGAATCCATTATCATAATCACTGTTCAGTTTCGTGTAGAATGCCGAAGCGTTGACTCTAAATCGCTTAGTAACTTCGTAACCGATTTTAACGTTCCCGTCAATTTGCGAAAAAGCGTCCGGCTCTGTTCCTATAGCGGCCGAAAGTCCGTCCGTAAATACATGTCCCCCTGAAACCAATAGTGATAACTTTCCCTGTTTAGCGGCTAGGCTGACCGAGTTGGAAAAATCGGAGATGTTATAATTCTGGTCGTTTTGGGGCATATTGGTCCCAAGACTTGATAGCGCATCCAAAGTTAATCCTTCGCGCGTTGCACTTTTTGTAGTGATATTGATGACCGCAGTTGCAGCAGAATTCCCATATAAGGTACTGGCTGCACCTTTTAATATCTCTATCCGTTCGATCTGCGCCGTATTCAATAAACGAAGGTCATATTCAGCATCGGGATTGGAGGGGTCTGAAACCTGGATGCCATCGATAATGACCAATACCTGTCTGTTGTTCCCGCCACGTACGAAGGTGCTTAGATTTTGACCGGCAAAGCTGCGGGTACCATTAATTTCGATGCCACTCTTGGTATTGATGATCTCAGCAATTGAACGACCTTGGTTTCGTTCCAGCTCCTGCTGGGTAATGGTCAATACGGTTTTACCCGAGTTTTCCCTTTTCAGGGCAAAACGCGTGTCACTTACGACAACTTCGTCCAATGCCATAATGTTCATGGAATCCTGTTCTTGTTGTGCGTACATTTCACTGCACAACAATAGCGTAGCCATTGGCCACAAAAAATAATTTTTCATTCGTTTACATGCATAAACGGGAGCATAGTATGTCTGTACCCATACGTAAACTTCTATCCCGAAAGTTTAACAATAGTTGTTCGAATTAGGCAGGTCTCCTGACTCGTTTAACGTTATTCTGCCTTCCCATGATTTCTGAACCGGTTCAGCACACAGTGGCTTTGAAGAAAATAACGCCTTAAAAAAAGTGTAAAACCTCCTCTGTCTTTCGAAGACATAAAGGTTCGACATAAACTTACAGTTGCGGGAACAGTTCCGGATTTACACCGGATTCCCTTTTAATTCCCTCACCCCTAGGACGAGGGAAACCAAAATTCTAGGCGAAAGTAAACATTCCGACCAATCTTTCAAGGTAAAGTTTTATAATACTACTTTTGAGGGACAGAAGTATTCCCCTATGAAGAAACCATTCGCCATCTGCTATTTTTTCCTACTATTGACCGGTTGCACCCCCGAAAAAAAAGTAGTGGCACCCATGGGAATACATACAGATACTGCAAACATAGCGTACGCCAAGGGTTTTTCCATTGAGCGGTTTGCCTCAGGTTTGACCATACTCACGATATCTTCACCGTGGCCGAACGCAGAGGCTAGCTTTACCTACGCGCTCGTACCGAAAGAAAAACAAGCTTCCATCACGCTGAATAAAAGTGAATATGACGCCATTGTTTCAGTACCTGTAGAAACCGTTATCGTTACCTCAACGACACATATTCCCGCATTGGAAGCTCTAGATGTATTACATCGACTGGTAGGATTTCCGGACACGTCCTATATCTCTTCAAAAGCGGCAAGAGCGCGTATCGCTTCGGGCGGAATTATAGATGTAGGAATCAACGAGAATCTCAACGCAGAGGCCGTGTTGGCCGTACGTCCAGATTTGGTCGTCGGTTTTTCCATTAGCGGTGAACCCAGTACCTACGCGACCTTGCAACGTTCCCAAATACCCGTGGTCTATAATGGGGACTGGATGGAGGAAACCCCATTAGGAAAAGCGGAGTGGATCAAGTTCTTTGCCCCTTTTTTCAATAAAGAGAAGAAAGCTGATTCCATTTTCAAAAACATTGAAACTGCATACCTCAACGCCAAGAAAATCGCTCGCACGGCAGCGAGAAAACCAACCGTGCTAAGTGGTGCCCTTTATAAAGACGTATGGTATTTGCCAGCCGGTAAGAGTTGGGCCGCAAATTTTATCAAAGATGCCCACGCCCATTATCTATGGGAAGAAACACAGGAAACAGGCAGCCATGCACTAAGCTGGGAAAGCGTTTTGGACACTGCAAAAGATGCCGATTATTGGATAAGTCCCGCACAGTTCACCTCCTATGCAGACATGAATTCGTCTAGCGTACATTATACCCAATTCGATGCCTTTAAAAATAAAACCGTTTTCACATTTTCGAAG
The DNA here is from genome assembly GCA_049793635.1 of Maribacter sp. GTDB lineage: Bacteria > Bacteroidota > Bacteroidia > Flavobacteriales > Flavobacteriaceae > Maribacter. The sequence goes on from JBARCC010000515.1 coordinate 2,432, forward strand.
ACGGTTGGTGAAACCGGCGGTAGCCTGTATTATGAGCTTGCTCCACAACGCCCAGACCTCGTGCTTCAAGATTTAATACATATATTTCATAAAGATGTTTTACCCGATTATGAACCGTTTTTCTTTAAACCACTGGACTAATTGAAAAAAACACCTGAGCCTATAGTTACATTTACCCTGTTGGGCCTTGCGATGGTGCTTTGCCTTATACTCAATATCAGCCTTGGCTCGGTACACATTTCGTTGGCAGAAACCTGGAAGGTCCTATTTACTTCTCAAGTAGAACCATCTTCCATTTCCTATATCATTTGGAGCTATCGTTTGCCCAAGGCAATTACCGCTGTGTTGGTGGGTGCAGGTCTATCGTTAAGTGGTCTTTTAATGCAAACGCTGTTCAGGAATCCACTGGCAGGTCCGTTTGTATTGGGCATTAGCTCGGGGGCGAGTTTGGGCGCGGCACTTCTCATCATGGGGGCATCCTTGTTTTCGGGGATATTCGCCTTTTCAGCGTTCAACGATATCGCCCTTGCGGTTGCCTCCAGTGCCGGAAGTTTTTTAGTACTGGCAATCGTGCTTACGGTGGCCATCCGTGTAAAAGATACAATGGCCCTTCTCATTATCGGCTTAATGTTCGGTAGCATTACGGCTGCCCTAGTAAGTGTTCTTTCCTATTTTACGAAGGCGGAGCAATTACAGCAATACGTCTATTGGTCTTTTGGTAGTCTAGGAAATCTCTCTTGGAATCAAGTACTCATCCTATTGTTTTGCACGCTCGTTGGCATCGGACTGAGTGTGTACGCCATTAAAGCGTTAAACGCATTTTTATTGGGGGAACAGTACGCGCAAAGTTTGGGCATTGCTATGAAAAAGTCACGGTATACCATCATTGCGGCTACAGGCCTACTCGCGGGATGCATTACCGCCTTTGCCGGCCCCATCGCTTTTGTGGGTTTGGCAGTACCACATCTTACAAGACAGCTTTTTCAGACGACAGACCACAAAATCCTTATTCCTGCGGTACTCTGTTCTGGTAGCATCTTAATGTTGCTTTGCGATACTATAGCGCAGCTCCCAGGGTCGGTAAGTGTATTGCCGATCAATGCCATCACCAGTATTTTTGGCGCGCCCGTTGTCATTTGGCTCTTGGTGCGCAGGAGGAAGATGGTTTTTTAGTTGGTGCTTGATGGTTAATGGTTGAGGGTTGACATGAAATAGTTGGTGTTCAGTGGATGTATATCACGAACACGTTGTGAATTCTGTTTGGAAGTTGAGTCAAATAGGTCGTTGAAGGTTCATTGTTTTTAGTAAAGCGGAAATACGTGAGGAATTTTAGGTATCAGGAAATCAAGTGAGCTGGTTTTAATTTATAACGTGTTTAAAGGGACAAGAATGAACGAGTACTCGAAATCATGCTACCCTAATTTGAATTTTAGTAAAAATAATGTTTATAAATGCAATAGTTAATTTTCGGATAGTCCTGCGCATAGGGGTAAAATGAGCCAAGAACAGCTCGGTGCGCTTTATTGGCATCCTATCTTGATGATTGCTTATAGTTTGTAATTTTGAAATACCTTATTTTACCGCCATATGGATTTGAATACTGTTTTGAACGTGGATACATTGTCTGTTGGATATGGCCCCAAGGTCATTGCCGATTCCATTTCTTTTGAATTGAAGGCCGGTGAACTTTCGGCAATAGTCGGCATCAACGGCATAGGCAAATCGACGCTCCTAAAAACGATTGGTGGATTTTTACCCAAACTTTCAGGTTCCATAAAGATTCAACATGCTGAATTGACAACCATTGAAACATTGGAACTAGCGACTAAAATAAGTGTCGTGCTTACCGATCCCATCGCTTCAAAAAACATGTCGGTCAAAGAATTATTGACTTTGGGAAGACAGCCCTATACCAATTGGTTGGGACGATTGACCCAAAAAGACAAACAGGTTATAGGAGATAGCTGCGCATTATTGGAACTAGAGGATTTTCTGGATAAGAAATGTGATCAACTTAGCGATGGTCAATTGCAGCGGGTCATGGTGGCCAGGGCCTTGGTACAGGATACCACCATCATACTGTTGGACGAACCTACTACACATCTAGACCTTTACCATAAAGTGAAGATTTTCAAATTACTCAAGCAAATTGCACACCAGACGAAGAAAACCATTCTTTTTACCAGCCACGAGATTGAACTGGCCATACAATTATGTGATAAGATATTGGTATTGGATGGTAAGGAAAATACCTTTGATGACCCCTGCAACCTTATAAAAAATAAAAGTTTCGACACCCTGTTTCCAAGTGATCTGATCGCCTTCGATTCCGCTACAGGTTCATTTAGAATAGTGAAATGATTTTTATTCCCCGTAATCTTAAAGCGGATCGTGAAGTCATCTATCCTCCAATTTAGTAAGACATCAACATTTCACTGTTCACTTCATAGCATTCACATTTAAATTTTCACCTTTAACTATTCACTCTTAACTATTCACTTTTAACTTTTAACCTCATATTTTTAACCCTATACTTTGACCTTTACGCCACGCCCCCTGCCCTTAAATTAAAACCCGATCCAGTATCTTTACGATGTTATTTTGAAACATCATGAACGAAATTTATATAAACATTCTACTGGGTATTGTATTTCTAAGCATAGGGTATATTTCAGGATATTACATTCAAGGCTTGAAGACCAAATCGAAGCAAAGCGCATTGCAGGAACGTGAGCAACAGATGCACAACAACCTGTCCGTACTTCAACAACGCGTTAGTGAAAAAGATGCGAAAATAGTCGGTTTACAGGCTGAAAAAGAACAGTTGAACCATCAACTTATAAGAGCCGATGCCGATATGGATAATTTGCTACAGCGAAACAAGGAACAGAAAGCCGAAGTAGAAGCACTACAAGAAAAATTCACCAAAGAATTTGAAAACCTGGCCAATAGAATTTTAGAAGAGAAGAGTCTAAAGTTCACGGAACGAAACGAAAAAAATATCAAGGATATTCTTTCTCCCTTGAACGAGAAAATTCAACTTTTCGAAAAGAAAGTGGAGGAAAGCCAGAAAGAGAATATCAGCATTCATTCTGCCCTTAGGGAACAGCTGTTGAACCTTCAGACCCAGAACAGTAAAATCACCCAAGAAGCGGAAAATTTGACCAAAGCCTTAAAAGGCGATAGCAAAATGCAGGGCAATTGGGGCGAACTGGTCTTAGAACGTGTACTGGAAAAATCAGGGTTGGAAAAAGACCGGGAATATAGTGTGCAGCAAAGTTTTGAGCGGGCGGATGGTAGCCGCGTTTTGCCCGATGTCATCATTCACCTGCCCAACCGCAAAAAAATGATTGTGGACTCCAAGGTATCACTAACAGATTATGAGCGCTATATAAATGGCGATGAGGAGCTTAGAAGTACGTACCTAAAAAATCATATGAACTCGTTACGACGGCATGTGGACCA
>JBARCC010000516.1:0-2904 GCA_049793635.1 Maribacter sp.
GGGTCCAATTCCGTAGACAAGTTCCATTACTCGATTTTATTGTAGATTTTTATTGTCAGGAATTAAAATTAGCTATTGAAATAGATGGGGATTCCCATGATTTTAAGTATGATGATGACGCGAAGAGAGAAGGTAAATTAGAAAAGCTTGGGATTACGATTATTAGATTTTCCGATGAAGATGTCAAGAACAATGTGTTCAGTGTGCGTTTATCAATTGAGGAAACCGTGAGAGCGTTAACTGAGGAAGTTAGCACAGACACTCCTAAAGTCCCCTCAAGGGGACCATCTAACGTTGCTGACCTTCCCATCAAAAACTCCTTCGGGAAAAAAGAAAAATTAAAGAGCCATAAGCATATTACCCAGCTCTTTGAGGAAGGGAAGGGCATTTCCAATTATCCTTTAAAATTGATGTATATCCCGATACCATCAAGTGAAGTTTCCATAAAGGCCGGGGTCACCGTTTCTAAACGTAATTTTAAGAGCGCCGTGCACCGTAACCGTATAAAGCGACTGCTTAGGGAAGCCTATCGACTTAACAAAGGCTTGGTTTTTAACAATACCGATGCGAAGTTTGCGTTTCTATTTTTATACCTTGGTAAGGAGATGCCCTCTTTTGAGCTTTTAGAGGAAAAAATGAAGCTTGTATTACATAAATTTAAGGTGAATACCGATGAAAAAAATACTCCGTAAAAAAGTTCTGATTCCTATATTCGCAGTTGCATTCCTATTCGTTGGAAGTAGCTATACCAGCGATTTTTTCGAAATAGCCAAACAGATCGAAATTTTTACCACGTTGTTCAAGGAACTCAATATGAACTATGTGGATGAAACCAACCCTGCCGAATTGATGGATACCGCCATCAAGAACATGTTGGAGGAATTGGACCCCTATACCAAATTCTTGAATGAACAGGATGTCGAAACCTATAGGATAAACAATGCCGGCGAATATTCCGGTATTGGTGCTTTGGTACGTTCTTACGAAGATAAATTGTTGATTGTTGAGCCGCACGAAGGATATCCGGCAGATAAGGCGGGTTTAAAGGCCGGTGACGAAATCATACAGATCGGGGATATCAAAGTAGCTGATTTTGAAGATAACGCCAGTGAGCTTCTAAAGGGCGCAAACGGTTCTACCGTAGACATTACCTTTAAAAGACAGGGAAAACTGAATACCACCACCATCACCCGTGAAGGAATCGAGGTCGATGCCGTACCGTTCTTTAAGATGATCGATGCAAAAACAGGATACATTGTACTTTCAAAATTCAACGCGAAAGCATCGGAACAAACAAAATCGGCCTTGTTGGACCTTAAGGGAAAAGGTGCCGAAAAAATAATACTTGATCTTCGCGATAATCCAGGAGGTCTGCTTTCGGAGGCCATTAATGTGACCAATCTTTTCGTGCCTAAAGGCGAACTGGTGGTGACTACAAAATCAAAGGTTAAAAAGTTCAATAGTGAGTACCGTACCAAAAATCAATCTGTGGATGAAGAAATTCCACTGGTGGTTTTGGTAAACGGAAGCAGTGCTTCTGCAAGCGAAATCGTGTCGGGGAGCTTACAGGATTTAGATAGGGCCGTAATCATGGGAGCGCGAAGCTTCGGAAAAGGTTTGGTGCAGCGCCCATTGAAATTGACCTATGGCACGCAGCTAAAGGTCACCATATCAAGATATTACACCGCTTCTGGCCGTTGCATACAATCATTGGATTATTGGAACAGGGATGAAGGCGGCAATGCGGTTCGCAATACAAAATTCAATGATTTTTCGACCCGGAACGGTAGAAAAGTACAGGATGGTGGCGGTATTTTACCCGACATCGAAGTGGCGACCGTAAAAACGAACGATTTGACCTTGGCCCTACTCCAAAACAACGTCATCTTCGATTACGCTACCAACTACCATTACAGTCATAATTTTGATGCGGTTGGAGACTTCAAATTTACCGACTCCGATTTCAATGCATTTAAAGGCTATGTAAAAGAGAGTGGATTCTCGTTTGAGACCAGGGCAGAAAAAGCGATAAAGACCGCGCTTTCCGGTAGTGAAAACGACTTCTTGGGGAGTGATGTCAAAGACAGTTACAAAAACCTATTGGCCAATATCGAAAAGGGAAAGATAAACGCGCTTGACAAATACAAAAGCGAGATCGAAAAGAACCTTGAAGATGAAATCGTGAAGCGCTATTTCTACAGAGATGGGCTGTACCAATACTATTTGAGCAATGATGACGCCATTTTAGCCGCCACGGAACTGTTGGGCAACTCCTCAAAATATGCTGCCATTCTAAAATAACCTGTAATCCAATATTCATTTTGATTGGCTAAAAATCTGAAACGGTCGTTTCAATATAGGGTTTTAAGGCCCTGTGTACAACATAATGGTCGTCTGAGCATCACTTACCGATGACATGTGTAGCCTAAATAAGGTTCTCCATAGTAGCGTGGAATTTCTGTGGTCACGCCATTTTTAAAGCCTACACCATCTCTTTTTTTTGCCTTAAATTTCCATTCTACTTCCATTTTAAAAAACAGTGTCCTCAGGGCAAGTATCCCTATCGTAGAGATGCCCTTATTGCCGAATTCTTTCTGAATGGAAACCTCATTCGAAGTAATCTACCCCAAGGTAAGCCCGCAACCCATTGAGAAACTTACATTTTAGCTCGTAGCAAGGGTCTGAGCATTTAAATCCCGATTATCGAGTAAAATTCTGTTTTGATGAAAATTTATCGCTACTTTCAATTTGAAAGCAAATTTGAATACCACCCGATGAAAAATCAAATCGTAACCCTCCTTCTCCTCATCAGTATTTTCTCCTTAAGTGCACAGGATGAAAAGGAACAATCTGCCCCAAAACCGATTCCCAAGGTAAAAACGTTCAGCACGAACCACCAAGGGG
>JBARCC010000517.1:0-7430 GCA_049793635.1 Maribacter sp.
CCATTCGTAAGCGCTACGGGGACAAGAGTGTGCTACGGGCATCGGGTATGGGAGCCAAGACCATAGGGCGAATGCATAATCCTTTTAACGGATTACCGCCCGTAGTGCTGGCGCATCGGAAACAGTAGAGCCCCCTAGCCCCTAAAGGGGGAACTCATTAGTTCATCATTATAGCTTTTCTGCACTGAAGTGGAAGAGTGAGGAAGTGAAGGAGTGAAGGAGTGAAAGAAAAGAGAGAAGAGAAAAAAAGCACTGCGCTTCGCGCAAAAAACCAGAAACCAGAAACCAACAACGAACTTGTACCTAAACTGTCACACATATTACAGCCTTCGCTACGGAACATTTTCCGAACTGGAATTGTTGGAATTGGCCCAACAAAACCATGTAGGTCAATTGGTGCTTACCGATATCAACAATACTTCGGCAGGGCTGAATTTCGTGCGCAAGGCATCGCAATTTAATGTGATTCCCATTTTAGGCATCGATTTTAGGAACGGTATAGATCCCTGTTTTGTAGGTATCGCAAAAAACAACGAGGGCTATCTGGAGCTCAATAACTTTCTTTCCGAGCATCTTCATCAAGAAAAAAAGTTTCCGGTGATCGCCCCAAAGTTTAAGAACGCGTATGTCATCTATCCTTTTGAAAAGGTTGTACAGAACGAACTAAAGGTCTTTTCCGAACACGAGTTCATAGGGGTTTCCATTACCGACCTTAGGCGCGTGCGATTTTCCAAGATTATGGAACGTAAAGAGAAATTGGTAGTGCAGCAGCCCGTTACGTTTAGGAACAAGCGCGATTTTAATGCGCACCGTTTGTTGCGCGCCATCGACAATAATACCCTGCTGAGCAAACTTTCCACTACCGAACAGGCGAGCGGGGAAGAGAAAATGGTTCCTCTTCGGCAGTTGACGGATGCGTTTTCTGAATATCCCATTATCGTGGAGAATACAGAGCGATTGATGAACGACTGCAGCATTCATTTTGATTTTTCCGAAGGGCGAAAACCGCAAAACCTAAAGAATTACTTGGCTAACGAAAAAGAGGATGCCGCGCTGTTGGATACATTGTGCCAAGAGGGGTTGCCGTATCGGTATCCCGAGGGTGGGGATGCGGTTCTAGCGCGTTTGGATAAGGAGTTGGGGTTGATCAAAAAGATGGGGTTCGTTTCCTATTTTTTGATTAATTGGGATATTGTTTCCTATGCACGTAGCCAAAAATTCTTTTATGTAGGCCGTGGTAGCGGGGCCAACAGTATTGTGGCATACCTACTGCGAATTACGGATGTGGATCCTATGGAACTTGATCTTTATTTCGAACGCTTTATGAATCTGTACCGGGCCAACCCACCCGATTTCGATATCGATTTTTCGCACAGGGATAGGCCCGCGATGACCCAGTATATTTTTAGCCGGTTTAAGAACGTTGCTTTACTGGGAACGTACGTGACGTTTAAATGGCGGGGAATGGTGCGCGAACTTGGTAAGGTGTTCGGGTTGCCCAAAGAGGAAATCGATGCACTTTGTGACGGTAATTTTCAGTCCCCTAGGTTGGATGAAATCGCCGCTCTGGTCGTAAAATATACTAAATTGTTGGAAGGGATGCCCAATTACCTGAGCATACACGCCGGTGGAATATTGATCAGTGAAAGACCGTTGCATTGGTTTTCGGCCACTAATTTACCGCCCAAAGGGTTTCCCACCACCCAATATGATATGGTCATCGCGGAGGATGTAGGGCTGTATAAGTTCGATATTCTTGGGCAGCGCGGCCTATCTAAAATTAAGGGGGCCATAACTATTCTAGAGGAAACACGCCCCGACGAGTTTGGGAAATGGGATATTCACGATATCAAAAGGTTTAAAAACGACCCCAAGATCAATAACCTCATTAAGACCGCGCAATGTATGGGCTGTTTTTATGTGGAATCTCCCGCCATGCGTATGCTGCTTAAAAAACTTCAGGTCGATACTTATTTGGGTTTGGTGGCGGCCAGTTCTATTATCCGTCCGGGCGTTGCCAAAAGTGGAATGATGCGCGAGTATATTCTGCGACACCGCAATGCCGGTAGGGCAGAGGAGTTGGCACATCCGGTGATGTTGGACATTATGCCCGATACCTATGGCGTTATGGTCTACCAAGAAGACGTGATAAAGGTCGCCCATCATTTTGCAGGGTTGGATTTGGGAGAGGCAGATGTATTAAGAAGGGGAATGAGCGGTAAGTTCCGTTCTAGGGCAGAGTTCCAAAGGGTAGAGGAGAAGTTCATTTCCAATTGTCGTAAAAAGGGATATGAGGACACCCTTATTTTTGAAATATGGAACCAAGTGGCCAGTTTTGCAGGATACGCTTTTGCCAAAGGACACTCAGCTTCCTACGCCGTAGAGAGTTATCAAACACTATTCTTACGGGCGTATTTCCCTTTAGAATATATGGTAGCGGTGCTTAATAATGGAGGAGGTTTCTACCGCTCGGAATTTTACGTGCACGAAGCCAGAATGATGGGAGCCAACATCCACCCGCCTTGTATCAATAAGAGTAAGAATATAAACACCATCTATGGCAAGGACATCTATTTGGGGTTTGGGTATTTGCGAGAGCTCGAAAATAGGGTAGCAGAACGAATTTTGAAGGAACGGGAATTGAAAGGTAACTTTAATTCGTTGGAAGATTTTTTGAACAGGATGGTTATTTCCATAGAACAAGTGGGCATATTGATACGAATTGATGCATTTCGGTTCACGGGAATCAATAAGCATGAGCTGCTATGGAAAGCGCATTTGTTGCTCAATAAAAGTATGAAAGTCGACCATCCGAAATTGTTCGCCCCAACGCATCGACAATTTGCGATTCCCAAACTCCATACCACAGATTTGGAAATGGCTTTTACACAATTAGAACTTTTGGGATTTTCTTTATGTAGTCCGTTCGATCTCTTGGTCGAAACTCCTAAAAATAAGAAAGGGAGTGCAGATTTGGAGACGTACTTGGATAAACATATAGACCTTTATGGGTATCTGGTTACCGTGAAGAATACCAAGACCCATACCGGAAAAGCGATGTATTTTGCAACCCTGATCGACCAACATGGTAAAGTGTTCGATACCGTACTTTTTCCTCCTATCGCAGCAAAATATAGCTTTAGGGGTAAGGGCATTTATCGTTTTTACGGTAAAGTGGTCAGCGAATTCGGGTTTTTGAGTATCGAAGTCATTAAAATGCAAAAACAGGATTATATCCAAGACCCACGGTATGCCGATATGAAAACCAGCGCAAAGGTATTCGACCAAAGGAAAATAGGTGGAGAGGAAGAAAACGTACTTGAAGCTTGAGTGGGTTAGATTACTTTTAAGACGTGTCCAAGGATCCAATAAAGTAGTATAAACACAAACAGGGTTCCAATACAACCGCATTTACCACCTCCTATTTTTTTTGCGCCGTACCAGGCACCTATGATTTGCAATAGTTTTTTCATGGGGTAAATGTAATGGATTCTAGGGTGTTGTACACTATAAAAAAGAATCCAAGGTGCAGTTAGGGAGAGCTTTTAAAAGTGAATACCATAATCAGTTCATGATAAAAAGTTCGGGTAGGATCAGCCTCTAAGGTTTCGATTCCAAATTATTTTTGATGGCCATCTGCTGGGATGCAGGCGCATGTTCAAGAGCCTTTTCGAACGCTTTTCTAGCGTCATTTTTTTTACCAAGTTCCTTCAACGAAAAGCCTAAATTATAATGTGCCCGCCAATAGGAATCCTCTTTTTTTATTGCCTTTTTAAAAATGACCACTGCCTCATCATACAGTGCTTCGTTCAAGAGTCGACGCCCGTAACGTTCCACATAAACGGCGCTACCCACTTCCAAGGCTCTTTCGATAGCATTATCTGCACCTTTTTCATCACCAAGCTGCCTTAGTAATTTGGCTTTTACATCCCAATTGGAAAAATGTTCCTCTAATTCGATGGATTTATCGATCCATTCCAAGGCTTCGGCCGTGTTGATGCCGTATTCTGCACAATAATCGGCGGCTTGGCACCAACCGAACCATTCCCAATAGGCATCGGACCGCAACTGAAGTCTGATCGTATCTAACGCGATGGCATCGATATCAAGTGTGATATGGAGCGTCGCTTTTTTATCGGCCCAGCTTAAAACGATAGACGTAGCGGCCCTTTCGCGGTCCACGAATTCGAAACTCATCCATTCCCGAGGGTCTGATACGGTTTCCACGGTTACGGTGACCCTCAGGGCGTCTTCTTCAGGATTATAAAAATAGCTACCCCAAGACGTTTGGTTTTTCGAGAAGTTAAACGTCCACTCCTTCTCCTCGGGCAGCAGGTGCACTCCATAACTTCCCGCAGTAAGATTTTGTCCCTCTATTTCCACATCGTGCGTAAGGGTCAAAACGGTATTCTCGTTGGCGCCCGCCCGCCAAACTTGACCATAGGGGACCATTTGCCCCCAAACTGCTCTCCCCTTGGTCCCCGGACTATGGTATTTGATCTCGAAGTCGGTATAGCCAATACGTTGGCTAGAAATTGCTTCTTGACTCTTATCGGGAAGGTTGATAGGGTTATGGATGTTGAAATCCTGTGCGAACAAACCGGCATTGGATATGATACTCATTAACGTCAATACTCTAAAAAGCGATTTCTTCATATTCTTTTAGTTTGCGGTTATTTTCGTTTTAAGGGTGTCCCATAATGACACTGATTTTTGGGAGTAACGATAAACCATACATCGTCTCTTTGGATAGTTTTGCTTTTCTTCCTAACGACCTAAAAAAACGATTACATTTTATTTCTAGGTAATGATATGACTTATTTTTTAAATCTGAAGCTCTGTTCTTTTGCGCTTGTAGCCTTACCCGTTTTGGGAAAATGCTAAATTCGACATTTCTTTTTTGTTAAGCTTCGATTTTGTGTTGAATCTTGATCCGACATAAAATCGGGACATAAATTCTACGGACGGTGCATCCCCCAAGGGTGAATGTGGGTGCATGGTGTTGCAATCCTTCATCTAGATATCCATTCTTGTCCTTAACTGTTGCAGGTGGTTGAACCAAAATGCGACCAGTACATCTTCCCTATAGAACCTGTTCAGGCGTTCCATGAAATCGATCTGCATCGGCCTGCCCTGTTGTTTGCACATTAGCTCCATCCGTTTCTTTTTGCACCATTTGGCCAAGGCCTTCGAGATGAACTCGGGACCGCTACAATATTTCGACAAGTACTTGGTATATCCCGAGCGTTTTTTTCAACGTGCTCCAGAATGTTCATTCTCGACCTTTGATTGTTTTTTAGTAACAGCGGTAATATCGAAGAGTGTTGAGATGTTCCAATTACTCCCCATAGAACCCTTGCTGTTGTCTTTTCTGTAACCATACCTGAAATTTAGAGTGGGTAAGGACTTCTAAAAATGATCGTTCCTTGATCACATTCGAAGGGTGTGAATGGTTACGCAGTTCGTCTCCGTCTTATTTTACGTTCGTGCAACAAAGTAGGAGGTGGCGCCTGTTGTCAGCGAACGTAATGCTGAAATTTTGTATGGATATCGCCATTCTACGTTGCTCAGTATACATAGGTTCATTAAGTAAACGAATGAATACGTAGAAGAATAAAAGAAGTTGATGTTAACCTTTTTGTCGATGCTACATAAAACAACGAACACAACATAAAAACAAAATGAGAACCAGTAAGATAATAATGCTTTTACTTCTTTTGGGATTAACATCGACCGTTAATGCACAGTTTTGGAAAAAGCTAAAGGACCAAGCTAAAGAAGCTGCGGAACAGACCGTAGAACGAAAGGTCGCCGAAAAAACGGAACGCGAAACCGATAAAACTTTTGATACGGTATTCAATAACAAGGGAAAACTCTTTAAAAAGAAAAAGGCTGAAAAGTTAGACCAATATTCATTTAGCCATGAATATATAATGGAAATAATAAGTGATAAGGACACTACGGATATTACCTATTACCTAACGAACGAACATGAATATATAGGTACTTCCTTCAACACCACCAAAGACACCGAATTCATTACGGTGATGGATTTGCCCAATGATGCCATACATACGTTCATGAATATGGGTGGGCAACTTAGTACAAGCTCGATCAAATTAAATTTAGAAGATACGTCAGGTTTAGAAATGAACGTAGATGCATACACGGTAAACTCCACGGGGCAGTTCAAGGCCATTTTGGGTTACGAATGTGAGGAATTTCAGGTAACAGGACCTCAATTATCTGGTAAGGTCTGGATAACGGAAGATGCGGATATATCATTCCACAAAGCATATTCCCACTTAAAGTCAAAGAAATTCAATAATGTAAAGCAAGGTATAGATCCATCTTGGTTAAGTATGGTGAACGGATTGGTCCTTGAAATGGAGATGGTTGACTATTCAAAGAAAAACCCCAAACCGGTAGAAATGATTTGTACCCAACTCATAAAAAATGACTTTAGCATCAACACTTTAGACTACGAGAAACAATTTTAAAACGAATGATATGAAACACTATATAGCCTTATTTGCGCTGCACCTTGTTTTTGCCTGTAATACATCATCCAAGAAAGAAGCACCTCGCACCACCACGTCTGAATTGAAGACCAACCCTGTAGAACATACTGCAACGGAAGAAAGAGACTCCGGTGATTATTCTAGCCTATATGTAAACTATGAGTGCACTAGTACAGTGTCTGAAATTGCAGAAGTACTTAACGTTCCTGAAAACGACATTACAAGCTCAGATTATCAGCAAGAAGAAAAATGCAAATTCGATATAAAAGGATTTGGGACCAACACCTTGGGCAATTCCTCAGCTATCTCCTGGGGGCCTTTCCCAACCTCAAAGGCCCAAAATAAAAAAGAAATCGCAAGCTATTTGGATCGGAAAAAAGAAGGCCTCAAAATTATGGGCATGGACATAGAGCTAGCGGATACGGGGGACTGCTATCTAGCCTACCAGCCCGGTCACGGAAGGCTTATCATTTATAACGAAAATTATGACCACGCTTTTTTGATTAACTATGGTCGTAGAAGTGCAAACAACGACCGTACTGAAGAACAGCATGAAGCATTAAAGCCTAAAATGACGGATCTAGCGAACTATTTATTGAAAAAACATCGAAAATAATAGTGATATGAGGACAATATTAATTTTAATTTTTCTGGTAATTGGCCATTTAGGCAATGCCCAGCTGATAGATCCTTTTGGGAAAGTGATAACTCACGAAATAAAATTGACCAAACTTAATGAAGGAGGCTACTCAGGCGCAATGCAATGGACGACGGGGGGTATTGATTCCCTTCAGCGTTTTGTCGTAAAGGGTCTTTCGGTGAAAGCCCCGGTAATGGTGAGGATCATCAGTAAAGCCCCCAAACATAATATTGATGTTAGCTTTCATAAATCTAGTTGGGACAAAATTG
>JBARCC010000518.1:0-2803 GCA_049793635.1 Maribacter sp.
TTAACGTCGGGGTTTACATACGTGGTGCTTATTCTTCCGTTTAAACTTACCTGACTGTCCACGAAAACCTGCACATGCCGATGGCCGTCCTTCTCAAAATGGTGTTTTAGGTAGTGGGCGTATTCCAAGATCATGTCGGGCTGAAACGCCATCTGTTTCTCCTGAAATGGAGTTAGAAAATCGGCATTATCCACATAAAACCACTTGCCCGTTTCACCGTTCACGATCTTGAACTGGGCGTATCCGGTTTTCTCCATGAGCATCACCCGCCAAGAAAATCGGTATCCTTCTTCTGTCCAGAATAGCTCTCCGGGATAGAAAAGGTACCTGAACGGAAATAGAGTCTGAAATCCGAAGAAAATAGCTAAAACGGTATATTTGGCACTTTTTTTCCAATTACGGGAATCTGCAAACACCTTGCCATTATGAAATTGGGCACAATCGATATGCATCCATTTTGCAAGGTGATGGATGATGTTCAAGTGTAGGTTCGCATCGAAAAAAATAAGCGCGGAAATGATCATGATGTACGGGAACATGCCTATAGGGAAAAGCACCCGCGTAAGTACATGAAAAATCACGACCAAGAAAAAAGCAGCCGTCCGCGTTCTCCTGAACAAGAGCAGAAATGGTATCGCCAGATCATATAGGGCACCGGACCAACTAAACACATAGTGTACCCATTCCTGACCCAATAGCTCGCCGATAAAGGGGATATCAAATTTGGAGGGTAACCAAATTTTCAAGGGCATCGCGTTCACCAACCAATCTGAGTTCAGTTTTGCCAAGCCAGCATAAACATACACGAGGGCCAGTAAAAGTTTAATACTATTGATCGACCAAGCGGGAACGTATTGAAACGCAGTTTTAGGATTTTTGGCGGCATCTATCGAAAAAAAGGCCTGAGCGGGAAGGAAAATCATTAGAAAACTCAGCACACTGATGAAGTAATAATGGTTTAAATACGTCGTCTTATCCATAAGTTCTATGTAGGTAAAACTCAAAAAGAAAGTAATCATGGCCATTCTGTATTTATAGCCTAGCGCAACGAAAATTGCCGACATTCCGCACAGGCCGAACAGTACATACGTATAGACACCTAACGGTTTAACCCATTCGAAACCGTAATATGAAAAGAATAATTTAGGCTGTATATACAACGTATCGATCCATCCGTAGCTCCAAAACCTAAGAATGCTTAAAAGCATCATGAGGCCGAATAAAATACGAAAGACCGCCAATGGGGCGGCCTCTACCGGATCTTTTATATGTTTATCTACCCATGAAACCATTAGTCGCCATCGGCATCAACAAAATCTATACTAATGCTCATTGCAGACACCATATCCACCTTTAAAAGAGGAACCAATCTTTGTACCTCATCATAGGCTAAAAACATATCGGTTGGCGGTGCATTATCCTCTATTTCATCCCGAAAATTAGTTAAACCGGTTACGCTAGTTCTTGAAGTATCGAACTGGGCGTTGATAATTTTTTTTAGGTCCTCACCATTTTTCACGGTATTCAATACCTCTAAATAAGAAGCTAAACTTTCGCCCGAGGTGTTGGCACTATAATATTTGCCGTTAAAAAAGTCCTGTGCGGCATTCAACCCCTCTAGGAACAGGGTATTGGAAACTTCACTATCATAATATCCCTCTACATTTTCAGGCAACGGGCTCCCTGAAAAAACACCCAAAGGGATACCCATTTTACCGGCTCTTAGGAATTTTTCGAAGTAAAAAATATACGCGTTCACCATGCGATCTACAGATGCAGTAGCCGAAGCACCATTATTCGCTACGAATGTATCCCTATACCCAGATTTCCATTGTTCCAAAACGGAATTGGAAAGGGTGGTCATGTCATTCAAAACCGCTTCCATGTAGGTGAGTAAGCTTTCCTTATCGCTGGCATTGAACTTTGCAACGATGGATGGGTCGTCTACATCCAAACCATTTATGAGGTAATCAAGTGCAGGAAAACCTTTGGCATTTCTGTTAGAGGACAAGCTAAGGTCATATACTCCGGTAGAAACATGCGTATCGATTTTAGTGGCATCCGTTGGATAAATATTCATATTCAACCGTAACCCGACCGTTTCCGCGGGTCCGATTTCGAACATATCCACGTGTTGCCAAGTCTTGTATGCCTCACCCCATGCCTCACGAAGACGTAGAAGGTTCGCTTCACTTGCATTGGCCCTGAATTCCTCAAAAGAGGTGTTGAGGCTGGCCATATCGGCCGAAAATGCTTCGTATGAAGGAATGATGATATTATCTGTCCAATTCACCAGCATAGTGCCCCGTTCAAAGTTCGCCTCCAAACCCGGTGAAATGTTCGGGTCTTCTGTGTCACCGTCTTTTGAGCAAGCCCAAACCAGCCCTAAAATGAAAACTATTCCTAAAATCCTTTTCATGCTTATTTTTATTTATTCTAATTAAATGCAAAACTAAAAAAAGTAACGTGATCTACGTTAAGAATATGTTGCTTTTTCGTCAATTCATCCCTAAATTATTCTGACGCCGCGGCTAGGGTAAAATCAAATCGTTCCGCAATATTCGTTGCCATAGTCTCAAGGGTTTCATCTTCAACATCCCATAAACCGTTTGGGCCATCGTCCAGAAGATCGACCAAAAATGCATCTACTTCCGCTTTGGTAAAATAAGGTTCATTGGAATTTGGCTTTCTAGTGAACTGCAGACTGTAAATGAACCCGTAACCTTCGGATAAATCGTGGAAAGCGGTACCATAAGCAGGATTTTCTTGGGACAAGGATGGCCTTGCTTGTTGTAAATAATAC
>JBARCC010000519.1:0-1640 GCA_049793635.1 Maribacter sp.
TTACTTTTGCATCCAGTTCTCCTAAATCAAAGGTAATCGATGCGGCTTACAAGGTAGGTGATAACCCCGTTAGTCCCCAAAAACCGAAGGTATATCTAGCTTTTATCTTAATTGGTCTATTATTACCCTTTACTGCGATATACGCCAATCAGTTGATGGATAATAAAATTCACAACAAAGTATCTTTGGAATAGATTATTAATGAAGTACCTATATTGGCTGAACTTCCAAAAATGAATAAAAAAGAAGATTTGTTGATCAAGACCGATGATCGTTCTGTTTTGGGAGAATCATTAAGAATTCTCAGGACGAATTTAGATTATCTAATCAAAACAAAAGGAAACAAAAAAAATAATATCATTTACGTAACCTCAAGTGTTCCGGGAGAGGGAAAAACATTTTTATCTTCAAACCTGTCAATGATTTTTGCAAATACCGATAAAAAGGTGCTTTTGATTGGTGCGGATATTCGGAATCCTAAATTATATAGTTTCTTTGCAAACAAGGAAGTTAATAAAATCGGTAGATCTAACAAAGGAAGTTTAGATATTGGACTTTCTGAATATCTTCATAATCCAAAATTAGTATCCGGGGATATTATCAATTCGATGTTGGTCCATTCTTCTACCATCGATATTATTTATTCAGGTAAGATTCCACCTAACCCAGCAGAGCTGCTCATGAGTGAGCGAATGGAACTTCTATTGAAAGAAGTTTCTGAAGCGTATGATTATGTAGTTGTTGATACGGCCCCTGTGATGGTGGTAACGGATACCATGTTGATCACTAAGTATGCAGACCACATCATTTACGTTACCAGGGCCGGCGTTACAGAAACAAAAGTATTGGAATATCCAATGAGACTTTGGGATGAGGGAAAACTCAACGGCTTAGCTTTTGTGGTAAATGACGTAAAGGAAACTAATTTGGGCTACGGCGGTAAATATGGTTACGGATACGGAAAAACCTTAAAAAAATGGTGGAAGTTCTAGAAACACCATATAGTTAATACAAGAAAACCCCGGAGGCCTTGCTTCGGGGTTTTCTTGTATTTAAGACTTATGAACACGTTTTCCACTTTTCATATAGTGGTTAATGAAGATATAATTTTAAAGCAACTAGGCGGAAATGCGTTTTTCAAAATTTAAAGAATGATTCCTAGTTACGTATTCATAGAATGTCCCTCATCATAAGAATTTATGCAGGCCACGAACTGGTAAAATGATTTCCAGTTTAATATAGTATTTGAACACATCGGTTTTGGGTTAGGTACATAAAAATACTATGACAATGTAGTATGCACTATGGACAAGTAGTAAGAGAATGTCGGTTTGTTTGCTCAATTTTACAATTATTTTATGATGAATTTGAGTGTATAGAGAACCCTTTGGAACACGAAAGGTTCTCGAACCTATTTCCCTCCCGAAAAGGTCGTGTAAATCACTCGAAGTGACCTACCTTCCTAAAAATATAATCGAAATGCACACTAGTTTATAACAGAATTGTCCCATAGAAATTATAAAGTGCATATGCTCTACTAAATGAATTGTGATAATCGGAAGATGGTTCCTTTTAGAGAAATAAAGGATAATCGATGGTAGCTTTGCTTGTCAGTTCAAACTTTTAAAAGTTTTCACACC
>JBARCC010000520.1:0-1595 GCA_049793635.1 Maribacter sp.
AACTATACCTACGACTTGGTGAAAGAGTTCAATTCATTTTACCAACAAGTCTCCATACTGGGGGAGACCGATGAAGAAAAGAGAAGGTTAAGGGTACAATTGTCCAAAAAAGTCGGGGAAGTGATACACGATGCCTTCGGATTATTGGGTATTGAAGTACCCGAGCGCATGTAATAAAAAAGACCGCCTTTAGGCGGTCTTTTCATGTAGCAACTTTTAAAATTAACCAACTAAATTATAGCTGCTAAATGTTTGATGTTGTTTTCCTTGCGGCTACGGCGGCAGTATATACCACTAACCCGAATCCGATTTTGTTGATGGCATCACCGATGTTGTAAATCACGTCCATATTAAGGCCTAATTCGCCAACACCTTCGTACCAACCTGGAGTACCGGCCATGTACCCTAAAGGATAGATTGCCCAACCTACAAGAACGAACCAACATAAGGTTTTGTGTGCAGCAAGTACCGATCCTCCTGCTGATTCCGCTAATTTCTTGGCGTTTCCAAACCATATTTCATAAACGATGTAGAAATAGGCAATACCAGAGATTAGACCCCAAATGGCTGGTCCAGAACCTGTATTGTAAACGGCTTCACCAAAGTAACCAGTAACTAACATTACTACGGATGCAAAAATTAATTTCCACATCAGCGATTGTTTGGCTCCTGCCACTTTTAAAATAAGGTAAAATTCAACACACATTAACGGAACGGTCAAGGTCCAGTCAACGTAACGGAAGAATGTAGGCGATTCACCAAAAGATTCCCAGTAGTCTCTCATGTAAAAATAGTGGACCGCGGCAATAAAGGTGATTAACCCAGAAACCAAAATAGATGTTCTCCATTTTGTATCAAATTGATTCAAAGAGAGAAAAAAGAATGCGGAGGCCGCCATCATGGCCATTGACCCGACGAAGAAGGTAAATCCAACATAATCATCGGAAGCCATTTTGCCGACCAGTGAAATTGAGGTAATAAAATTTTCCATAGTTTAAGGTTTTTAAATTTGTTTAATTAAATTTACTCAAAGCTAAACATTTTTTGTTTGAATAAATTGTTAAAAAATTGGCTACTACAAAAAAAAAATACAACTATTTTGCTTATTTGGAGAATTTCGTGCTCGTAAGTACGTTTTTTTCTTTGTGGCTGGCCGTAAAGTTCGAAGATAATGTTCAATATATTATGGCGTACATCGCCATTCTTTCGTTCGGTATTCTACACGGTGCCAATGATTTGAAGCTTATCCAAAAGACGAACACAACAACAAAATCCAGAAAAAATTATTTAAAAATTTTAGGGTATTATGTGGTTTTCGTTTTAGGGAGTGTGCTCATATTCTATATTTTTCCAAGTTTGGCACTTCTTGTATTTGTACTTTTTAGTGGGTACCATTTTGGAGAACAGCACCTCATCGCTAAAACCCGTAAACCTTCTGGAGCTGCCAGTGTACTTTATTTTATGTATGGTACGTTTATCTTGTTTCTACTATTTTACACCAACACTTCATTGACTTCAGAAATCATCGGGACCATTACGGGCCATGCGATTAACGAAGAGGCTTTCGGATATGTACTATTGGGAAGCGGAACTAT
>JBARCC010000521.1:0-2361 GCA_049793635.1 Maribacter sp.
CGAGGATTGCTATACCGTTCGTGGTCCCGCTACAGGAACAGCGATCAGCATCATTTGGGATTGTACGCAATTAAATTCTACAGGAAGTGTCTATTTAAATAGTGCGGGCGCTGTGCAACCTGCTCGAACAGGATTCAGACGAGAGTTTACCTACACGTATACCATAACCAACGTGTCCGGTGCAGAAATGACTGTTGACTTTTCAAGCTCATCAGGTGACCGGGGTACTGCAGTCATTACCCGAGAAGGTGGTGAGGATTGGCCCGTCATCTTTACTGCCAATAACACGATGGTGCCTTAAATATCATCAACGTTAGATTTTGAAAAAGCTGGACCTTTAATTAGGTTCAGCTTTTTTTTTGGTTGGTTTCTCCCCTTAATTCAATGGAAAATGCAAAAAGTTCTTAGCTCGGGAAGTTTAAATCTGACTGAAAGCTATCCCCCCTTTAAGGTGGGGCTAGCGTACTGTTTTGGCGTGTTAAAAGCCAACTATAAGGATGCTTACTCAGCGTGAACCCCCCTACATCCCTCCCAAGTAGGGACTTTTTAATCTTGCTAGCTAAGTAAGCTAATTTATAAATGAATTGCCATTTAACCATTAAATTCGTGGGCGAGCATTTTGGTTTATTAGCAACCTTATCATTTATCCCTATATGAAGTCATTTAGACTTCAATTCCTCACATCTTTTTGCTTCTTGAGTACATAGAAATGTATGACCCTATCAAATTATACTGGAGACACTCACAAAGTTATTGAAAACTAGTATCCAAGCATTTTCGAAATATGTATTTCAACATCATTGAAAATTTAGTCGATTCAACTCGTTACTTCGAGAGTATTCCCTTGAGAAATTGACTATAACAAAAGTTTAAAGTACTTCGAGAATACATCTTCTCGAAGCAATCATTACCTTTACCCCATGCAAAAAACCACTCAAATCTACGGCCTTAGAGCCATCATAGAAGCCGTTAACTACAATGAAGAGATCGATAAGGTATTTCTTCAAAAAGGTCTTAAAGGCGACCTTATGAAAGAACTGGAAAGTCTTTTGCGGCGTAACGAAATTAATATGGTGTACGTACCCATAGAGAAATTGAACCGCCTGACCAAAAATAACCACCAAGGCGCAGTAGCGAACGTTTCCCCTATCGCATTCCACACCATAGAAGAATTGGTCGACAAGGCGAATGCAAAAGAGGGACCAGCCTTGTTCCTATTATTGGATCAGCTATCGGATGTACGCAATTTCGGTGCCATCATTAGAACCGCCGAGTGTACAGGCGTAGATGGTATCATCGTACAGAAAAAAGGGGCCGCCCCCGTTACTGCAGATACTATCAAAACATCGGCCGGTGCAGCTTACAAAGTGCCCATCGCAAAAGTAGACCACCTTAAAGATGCTGTTTTCTACTTACAGGCTTCAGGTATAAAAATTGTTTCAGCTACTGAAAAAACGAACGACTCGGTCTATGATGTTTCCTTTGACCAGTCGATTGCCATTGTGATGGGTGCGGAAGACCGCGGTATTTCGCCATCGATTTTGAAAGCTTCGGATTATTGTGCCAAACTCCCACTACTCGGGGAAATCGCCTCGCTGAACGTGTCCGTGGCCTGTGCTGTTTTTCTTTACGAAGCGGTTCGGCAGCGTAGGGGTTAGCGACTTAAAATCACATATCCTTCTGTTCCGATCTTTTGTAGAAATACTTGATGTTCATATCGGACTCCTCAACACCCTCCTCTTTATCAGGAAACTCGATGAAATTGCCATCTTCATCAAAATGCCTAAGAAAAGGATCCTCCTCTTCCTTGAAATCATCGCGTTCCCAATCAAATTTGGGAGGATTGGGAAATTTTGCCCGTACCCCCAACGCCAAACCCAAACCGGTCAAAAAGCCGGCCAAGTGACCTTCCCATGATATACCATCCTTCACCGGAAAGATATACCAGAGCAAACTTCCATATATGAATACCACGACTAGCGATAGCGCTATGGCCCTAAAATAGGTACTCAATATCCCCTTAAAGAAGATGAAACTTGCCAATACATAAATGACCCCGCTTGCCCCAATGTGGTATGATGTTCTGCCTATCGCCCAGGTTAGCAATCCTGAAAGCAAAATGCCATACAGCAGAATTTTCCAGGCGATACCTCTGTCGAAATACCACAGACCCGCCAAGAGCATACCCAAAGGACTGGTGTTGTTATAGAGGTGTTCTAAAGACCCATGAATGAACGGACTCAAAAATACACCCCTTAAACCAAGTGCGGTTCTCGGCATAATTCCAAAATCATTATAATTCACCGCGAAAGCAATTTCAATCCAATAGACTACCCAAATCACGAGCATTGCGCATAGCGG
>JBARCC010000522.1:0-2020 GCA_049793635.1 Maribacter sp.
ACCCAGAACGAAGGAGAGCTTTTCAAGAAACGTAATGCCAATGAAACGGGTATTACGTTTGAAAATTCCTTGACTCCATCCAAAGATTTGAGCATTTTAGACTATCTCTATTATTACAACGGTGGAGGTGTTGCTGTTGGAGATATCAACGATGATGGCCTCCCCGATATTTACTTTTCCGGTAACCAAGTCAAAAACAAACTTTATCTGAATAAAGGGAATCTAAGGTTTGAGGACATTACCGAAAAGGCAGGCGTTGAAGGCAATAGTTCGTGGAACACTGGCGCGGTCATGGGCGATATAAACGGCGACGGGCTGTTGGATATATATGTTTGCGCCGTAGTAGGCTTAAACGGGTTCAATGGTCATAATGAGCTATTCATCAATAATGGGGACGGTACCTTTACAGAGCGTGCCGCTGCGTATGGTATTGATTTTGAATCCTATAGCTCCAATGCCGCCTTTTTAGATTATGACCTTGATGGGGATTTGGATATCTACCTCTTGAATCACGCGGTACATACCCAAAGTTCATACGGGTATGCTATCATGAGGCTTGAACGCACGTATGAAACCGGCGACAAATTGCTAAGGAACGATAAGGGTACGTTTACCGATGTAAGTGAAGAAGCGGGTATTTACGGAGGCATTAATAGTTATGGTTTGGGATTGGCGGTTTCCGATTTTAATCAAGACGGATATCCCGACCTGTACATCGGCAACGATTTTCACGAAGATGATTATTATTATTTAAACAATGGCGATGGTACTTTTAAGGAAAGCTTAAAGACTTATTTTGGTCATACCTCAAGGTTTTCGATGGGCAGCGACGTTGCCGATATCAACCATGATGGCCTCCCCGATTTAATATCCCTCGATATGCTGGCAGACGATGAAAAGGTGTTGAAAGCTTCTGAAGGCGATGATAATTTTCAGATACAAAAACTGAAAACAGAACAATTTGGGTACCATCATCAATATTCCAGAAACATGCTTTTCATCAACCAACCCGATGGCACGTTTATGGAAACAGCGCTTTTGAGTGGTGTCGCCGCTACAGATTGGAGCTGGAGCGCACTTTTTGGGGATTATGACCAAGATGGGGAGCAGGACCTTTATATTAGTAATGGCATCCCCAAAAGACCCAACGACCTAGATTACATCAATTATGTATCTAACGAGAACATCAGACAAAAAATCAATAATACAAACTTGGTTGATCAAAAAGCATTAGAAATGATGCCTTCCGGTGCCGTGGGCAATAGAATACTTAAGGGTTCCAATACACTTATATTCAAGGACGAATCTAAAAACTGGATTGCCAATGACACGTTGATCAGCGGAGCCACGGCATATGCCGATTTGGATAATGACGGAGATTTGGACCTAATCACCAACAACTTAAACAGTCTGGCAGGTATTCAAGAAAACCTTACGAATACTACCCAAAATTGGCTTAAGATTCAATTTGACTACAAGAAAGAGAATGTTTTGGGAATTGGTACGAAGGTCTTCTCTTACGCAAATGGGGTTCAACAGTTCAGGGAACTTTACACGGTAAGAGGATTTCAAGCCTCTTCGCAACCAGTGCTCCATTTTGGTTACGGAGAACTAGAAAATGTAGATTCCCTTTTGATCGTTTGGCCGGATAGAAGTTTTCAAAAAATGACCAATATCGCTACCAACCAAAGCCTGCACCTTACCCCTGAAAATACCAAAAGCTTTAATTACAATAGTTTAAAACCAAAATCTACCAAATGGTTTGAAAAAGCTGAAAATGATGTGGGTTTGGACTACCAACATATTGAGGATAATTACAGTGACTACTTACGGCAGAAGCTAATTCCCCACCAGATGTCCGATAGTGGCCCGGCAGTAAGTATTGGCGACTTGAACAATGATGGTAAAGAGGATGTTTTTTTCGGAGGTTCGAAATTTATTCCTTCCCGCATATTTCTTCAATCTGATTCTACCTTTATCACCTTCAATTATCCGGAAATTTTGAAAGATAGTGTTAAGG
>JBARCC010000523.1:0-14011 GCA_049793635.1 Maribacter sp.
GTATGGGAGTAATGGGAGCACAAAACTTAAATGACCACTCCGGCCACCCTAAATGACCATGCTAATTATGGAAAAAACTGTAAGTTCGAGCGGAGTCGAGAACCATTCGGACCACGAATCAAACAGATGGCTTCTGTCGCTAAAAATGCTCCTCGCAAAAACGTACTAAAGTTCCTCTGGGGCCAGTTCAACTTCAAGACCCTCCATAGCTTCGGAAATGTGCAATTGGCACCCTAGTCTTGAATTTTCCTTTACGTTGAACGCCTCTGAAAGCATGGCTTCCTCATCATCCGATTTTTCTGGAAGATCATGGTCCGATAACACATAGCATTGGCAGGAGGCGCACATGGCCATCCCTCCGCAAATACCAATGGTACCTTCCGGAGCTAATTCATAAGAGCGAACGACCTCCATCAGGTTCATGTTCATATCGGTCGGGGCGTCGATTTCGTGGGATACACCGTCTCTGTCGGTAATTTTAATTTTAACGTCGGACATAGTCCTAATAGTGATTTAGTGGGTTAGTGAACTAGTTTCCAAATGGACTGGTTTTATTTCATGGATTTCATAAAAGCGTAAAGCATTTTAGAGACTTCGTTGGTTTCACCTACAAGTGCTTTAGATAACTGTTGGTCTACATACTCCAATCTAGCAGCAAGATATAACATCGACCTGAGTTCGCTGTTCGATGCTAATGAGAAGTAAAGGAATCGTTTGAAATCGGCGTTGGAACTTCTATCAAAACCTTCTGCAATATTATTTGAAATAGAGACTGATGCACGAGATATTTGGTCCTTAAATGCATAATCTTTCAAAAAAGCGAAGTTTTTATAGATAGCTACTGCAAAATCTTGCGACTTTTGCCACACCTTTAAATCCTCAAACCGTTGAACTGTCATACTTTCTCCTTTTTACTAGCGCACTATCAAACTAGTTGACTTTTTACACTTAATTGATAGCTTTCACTACCGCTTTCGGAGCTTCTTTCTTACTTCCATCAAAACCTTCTACTCCGCCTACCGTAGTATACTTCATCACATATTTTTTATCGGGAAATATGCGTTGATAGGCACTTTGGCACATTAAGGTGGCCTCATGGAAACCACATAAAATCAATTTCAGTTTTCCGGGATACGTATTTACATCGCCTATGGCGTAGATGCCCGGGATGTTGGTCTGATAATCTAACGTGTTATCGACTTTAATGGCATTCTTCTCGATTTCCAAGCCCCAATCACCGATGGGGCCCAATTTGGGTGATAAACCGAACAGCGGGATAAAATGATCCACTTCCAAGGTTATGGGTCCATCTGCATCGGTCTTATTGATGGTGACGGATTGTAAAACTTCTTTCCCGTGCAAACCCACGATTTCTGCAGGTGTAATCAAATTGATCTTGCCTTTGTCCTTTAAAACTTGTACTTTTTCTACGGAATCCAAAGCTCCCCTAAATTCGTTGCGTCGATGCACCAAGGTGACCTCAGCGGCAACGTCCGCTAAAAAAATACTCCAATCCAACGCAGAGTCCCCACCACCGGCAATGACCACTTTTTTGTTCCTATAGACCTCTGGATCCTTAATCATATAGTCCACGCCATGGTCCTCTAATTTTGCCAAATCGTCCAAAATTGGCTTTCTGGGTTCAAAACTTCCCAAGCCACCGGCAATGGCAACTATTGGCGCATGGTGCTTCGTACCTTTATTCGTTGTGACGATAAAGGAGCCGTCCTCTAATCTTTCGATGGTCTGTGCACGTTCCCCAAGGGTAAACCCGGGCTGAAAAGGTTTGATCTGTTCCATTAAATTGTCTACCAGATCGCCCGCCAAAACTTCGGGGAAACCAGGAATATCATAGATCGGTTTCTTGGGATAGATTTCCGAACACTGCCCGCCAGGTTGAGGAAGTGCGTCTATTAAATGGCATTTTAGTTTTAGGAGTCCGGCTTCAAAAACGGCAAAAAGACCCGTAGGTCCCGCACCAATGATAAGTATATCTGTTGTAATCATGTTTAAATTTCAAAAAATGAAGGATGAACCTGTGTTAGGAATAGAGGCCTTGTTGGAGCTCTTTTTTTCATTTTGGCCACATCGGCTCCGTTTTGGTGACTTCGGCTCCGCTCAGTCACCAAAAAAAAGTGACTGCCGCAAGCCCGGCCATGCCCTTTTCAGGGCATGGAAACCCCCTAAATCAACTTACATTAATGACCTCCTCTATTTGGGGGGCATATTTTTTAATGGTCATTTCGACGCCACTTTTAAGGGTCATCTGGTTGACACTACACCCCACGCAGGCACCCTCTAGCTTTACTTTTACAGAATTTTCGTTGTCAATGGAAATCAGTGAGATATCACCCCCATCACTTTGTAAAAACGGTCGGATTTCCTCAAGGGCCTTCTCCACGTTCAATCGTAGTTCTTCTGATTTCATATTATTTGCGCTTAACGGCGGAACAGCCCGCCATAGTTGTTATTTTGATGGCCTCGGTTGGGGGCAAATCCTGATTTCTGCCCACTACTTCAGATACCACTTTTTTAGTCAGTTCCTCAAAAGCGGCCTCTACCGCCGTCGCAGTTTGCAAGGCCGCAGGTCTACCCACATCACCTGCCTCGCGTATACTCTGTACCAATGGAATTTCTCCTAAAAAGGGTACTTTTAAGTCTTCGGCCAAATGTTTCGCACCCTCTTTGCCAAAAATATAATATTTGTTCTCGGGTAGTTCTGCCGGGGTAAAATAGGCCATGTTCTCCACGATACCCAGTACCGGAACATTAATGGACTCTTGCTGAAACATGGCAACACCCTTGCGCGCATCTGCCAAGGCCACTTCTTGTGGCGTACTCACCACCACTGCCCCTGTAATCGGCAGTGCCTGCATGATGCTTAAATGAATATCGCCCGTTCCTGGCGGTAAGTCGATCAGCATAAAATCCAATTCGCCCCAATGGGCATCAAAAATCATTTGGTTCAGGGCTTTGGACGCCATTGGGCCTCTCCAAATTACCGCTTGGTCGCGCTGGGTGAAGAAACCTATAGACAACAACTTTACGCCGTAACTTTCTACGGGTTTCATTTTCGACTTGCCCTTCACGTTTACGGCCAATGGCTTTTCATTGGCCACATCGAACATAATTGGCATGGACGGCCCGTAAATATCCGCATCCAAGAGACCTACCTTAAAGCCCATCTTTGCCAAGGTCACCGCCAAGTTTGCGGTTACGGTAGATTTGCCCACACCCCCCTTACCGGAGGCCACGGCTATGATATTACTGATTCCCGGTATCGCCTTACCCTTAATTTCGTTGGTTTTGGGTTTTGCCGGGGCATCTACTGTAACATTGATCTTAATTTTTGCCTTTTCATAGACCTCTCGATGAATAATCTTTAGAATCTCCACCTCGGTCTTTTTACGGGCCTGTAAACTTGGGTTTGCAATGGTGATATCTATTTCCACCTCATCCCCAAAAATCATGACATTTTTTACGGCACCGCTATCAACCATATTCTGGCCTTCTCCCGGTACGGTAATATTTTCCAATGCCTTTAAAACAGCTTGTTTTTCTATCTTCATTATGTATACTCATTCTAATTAACAAAGATAGTTCTTAGGGGTGAGATTACGAAGCTACCCGATTGAAAATGAAGATGTCATTATCGACAAAACCTACTATGGGACCCTTGAAAATAATGATTTATTTCAAGGTTAGAACGTAAACCCTACCGTACAAAAAGTGTATTTTCGGACAGTCCAATAAATTCGTAAAGAACATGACCTTTTTTCACAGACCACAGTATTTCATTCCTCTATTCAGTTTCCTTTTAGTGCTGAGCGCTTGTAAAAGCACAACGTCCGAATTTTCTAAACGAAATGTAAAAGGGAGCCAAAAATTGATCGGCCTAAGCTTTGATAAAAAATATATCGACACCCTATATCCGTATTTGGAGCGCAATAAAGAAGGTTTTGATTCTTTACGCAAATTCACTTTGGACCATGCCATTTTCCCCGCAATACGATTTGACCCCTTGCCTAAAGACTTTAACCCTAGACCACAGAACGGTTTTCCGGTTTGGGAAATTCCGGTAGATGTAGCGTTACCGGACCATGAAAATGACCTCGCCTTTTATTCCATTCCGCAATTGGCATCACTGATCAAATACAAAAAAATATCCTCATTGGCCCTTACGGAGTTTTTTATCGCGCGACATAAAAAGTACAATCCCGTTCTGGAATGCACCATCACCCTAACCGAAGAAATGGCGATTGCGCAGGCAAAGAAGATGGATTCAACACTTGCACAAGGCACCTATCTTGGGATATTACATGGAATCCCCTATGGTGTGAAGGACCTGATGGCGGTCGAAGGCTACAAAACGACTTGGGGTGCGGAACCCTATAAAAACCAGACCATTGATGTGACCGCAACGGTGGTGGAGCGGCTTCAAAGTGCGGGAGCGGTACTTATCGCGAAATTGGTATCAGGCTCTTTGGCACGAGGTGACGTCTGGTTTGACGGAAAGACCAAAAACCCGTGGGATACAAAACAAGGCGCTAGCGGCTCGTCCGCTGGTTCTGGATCCGCAACGGCTGCGGGCCTGGTTCCGTTTGCGCTCGGAACGGAAACCTTAGGTTCCATCACCTCGCCTAGCACTAGAAGTGGAATAACAGGCCTACGACCAACCTATGGCAGAGTGAGCAGACATGGGGTGATGAGCCTCAGTTGGTCTATGGACAAGGTTGGCCCGATGGCAAGAAGTGCGCAGGATTGCGCCATTGTATATAGCTTTATTACTGGAAAGGATGTTGAAGACCAAACAACGACAGATTACCCCGACGGATTTGACCCCAAAAAAGAGATAAAGAACCTTAGAATCGGCTATCTGAAAAAAGATATTGAAAAGGATACCTCCTTAAGTAAGGATAATCTGGACAAAGCAATCGAAACCTTCAAAGGTATGGGCCTGACCCTTACTGAAGTTACGTTACCGGAAGACCTCCCTTACAAAGGTTTTGATATTATTTTACGTGCTGAGGCGGGCGCATTTTTTGATGAACTCGTACGTTCCGAAGAAGTGGACAAGATGGTAGAGCAAGATGAAAAATCTAGGGCAAATTCATTACGGCAAGCACGTTTTATTCCTGCGGTGGAATACCTACAGGCCAACCGACACCGACAGGTACTTATCGAAAAAATGAATGCGATCATGAAAGCGTATGATGTGCTACTCTCCCCTACGTTCGGAAATCGGCAATTGATCATCACCAATTTGACGGGGCATCCCGTGATTTCAATTCCGACCGGGTTGGACAAGGAAAAACACCCTACCAGTATTACCTTAGTTGGCAATCTGTACGACGAAGCCAGTATTCTATTGCTAGCAAAAGCTTTTCAAGATAACTCTGAATTTGACGAGCTGCATCCTGAAGGGTATTTGGATTGATAGGTGCTTATTTGATGATTTGTCCTAATTTTTTAAAATTAGGACAAATCACTATATTTTGATTCTAAACCTTTCTCCCATCCAATAGATGAATTATCCTTGAACCATACGCTGCATTCTTTTCAGAATGGGTTACCTGAATAATCGTTACCCCGTCTTCCTTATTCAGTTTTTTGAACAGCTTCATGATTTCTTCACTCTGTTGTGAATTTAGGTTTCCGGTCGGTTCATCGGCTAAAATCAGTTTTGGGCTGGCGATCAGGGCACGGGCCACGCCAACCAACTGTTGTTGACCCCCACTTAATTGGGCCGGAAACAAATCTTTTTTTCCGACGATATTGAAGCGATCCAACATATCCGCCACCAAAGCTTTACGCTCAGAGCCTTTTACTTTTTTATACAATAATGGCATTTCTAAATTCTCTTCCACCGTTAATTCATCAAGAAGATGATAGGATTGAAACACAAAACCGATATAGCGCTTATAGAGCTCCGCTCGGTGTTTCTCCTTTAATTTATGGACCGATTCATCTAAAAAATGGTATTCCCCTTCGTCAAAACCGTCCAGCATACCGATGACATTTAGTAAAGTGGACTTTCCAGAACCCGACGGCCCCATAATCGAAATAAATTCACCTTCCGCAACCTCAAGATTGAGGTCTTTAAGCAAGAATAAACGTTGGCCTCCTTGTTGGACCCATTTAAAAATGTGGTTTAATTGTAGTAGCATAATTTGTATCGTTAAAAAGTGAATTAGTGGTTAGTGAATGTGTGTATTTGTTATTCGTCTTTTTCGTCTCTTCTCTTCTTCATTTTTTTGTTTGCCTACTGCGGCGGGCAGACTTTCTTTTTGGAAACTTACCCCTTTAATAGCTTGGTTTATAATCATTCTATTCCGTTCGCAAACTTTTTACCGGGTTTTGTTTCGCTGCCTTGTAACTGTTCCAGGTAACGGTAAGCATAGTGATTGATATCGTTATACCACCCGCCAAAAGGAACATCCATAGGTTCAAATCTATCCGGTATGCAAATGTTTCCAACCATTTGTTCGCGCCCAGATAAGCGATGGGTACCGCAATTAAAAAGGCAAGCACTAGCCACTTTAAAAAATCGATATTTAGCAATACCAGTATTTCAGAAATATTGGCCCCGTTTACTTTACGAATTCCAATTTCCTTAAAACGCCTTTGGGCTACCATCAAGGACAAGCCCAAAATGCCCATAGCGGAAACTAGCATGGCGATAAGTGCAAAAAT
This sequence comes from Maribacter sp., assembly GCA_049793635.1. GTDB lineage: Bacteria > Bacteroidota > Bacteroidia > Flavobacteriales > Flavobacteriaceae > Maribacter. The sequence continues at coordinate 6,694 of JBARCC010000523.1, forward strand.
CAAAATCAAGTTCTTTTGCAATAGTTCTGTTTTGTAAACGGTATTATATAACGTACTTACTTGGAAGTAGGAAAGTGGGTAATTGGGAAATAGTTCTTCCCATGTTTTCTTGATTGAAGCTTCAGCTTCCGTTTTCGATAAGGGATTAAAAGAAATAGCGATATTTTCCAACCAGCTATTTTCTCTTTTGAACAACACTAGAGGCGCTACTTTGGTCTGCAGGCCGGACAGGTGGAAATCCTCTACCACACCAATAATTTTACCTTTGGGAAGCGTTACATCCGCTACTGGAGAAATTAATGCAAAACTTTTTCCGAGTACGGCACCCGGGTCTTGAAAACCCAAATCATTCAATGCAGTAGCGTTTATGATATACTCTCCGTTTCCTTCTTCGTCCCTTTTGCTTTCCGTAAAATTTCGACCACTCAAAAAGGGGAGTTGAAATACATTGGCAAATGAATAATCGCAAGAGAAAATCCCTATAAATTTATGCGCTGCATCAGGGGCACCCTGCATGGTAAAAGGAAACATATCATTGGCCTCGCCACCCGGGGGAGCCATCATTGCGGAAACGGCGCGTATCGAACCTTGCTTTAATAACTCAGATTTGAACACCTGAAAATCTTTTTGTACTTCCGCATGAACGAAAGGAATACTAATTACGTCGTCCTTTGTTGCCCCCATTGAGTTACTGAGCGCGTAATTGGTCTGTTGTGAGATTACAAAAACGCCTACCAACAGCACCATGGCTAAGGCAAATTGCGATATCAGGAGCACTTTGTGTGTATTAGCGGTAGGCCTACCCTTGATGCTACCTCCTAAAGTAATGGTTCGAAACCCACGTCTCAAAACAGGATAGATGCCCGCGAACATTCCCAGTACAAGAAAGCAAAGTAGCACTCCCAATGCGTACCCTGCGTTCCCCTTTAGAAGGTTATATTGGTAATGCTCTAGAACAAGATGATTAAGTTTAAACGAAACTACTAAAACCAGTATCAATGAAATAAAAAGAACAATGAAACTCTCCAATAGAAAATACCGAATCATGATACGGTGCGAAGATCCCAAGATTTGATTAAGGGCCAAAAACTTTTCCAAATAGGCGGCCATACCCAGATTTAAACTGGTAAAATTACTTAAAGAAATAAACAACAAAATTAATGCTGCGATCGCCAGTAGATAGATATTGGTCATGCTTCCGTTGGGTTCAATCTCTCTTAATAGACTAGATGTTAAATGAATGTCCCCCAATTGCATGAGGTGCGCCTTCACTTGTGCTTCGTCACCCTTTTCTATACCGTAAAGTTCATTAAGCTTTTGAGAAATCTTTTTAGCCACTTCATCGGGAAGATTGTTTGGTTTCAAAAGCGCGTAGACATACGCCCAACCAACAATGGTATCCGCTCCGGGCATAATCAATACATCTGGGTGCATATGACTTTGTGAGTCAAAATCTTCCATTACCCCCTTTATCGTAAAATTGGTCTCAATGGTATTATAATGACCTGGTGGTAAAGAAATACGCTTCCCTATGGGATTTTCACTTCCAAAAATCTTGAACGCCAAGGATTTTGATACTACTGCAGCACCAGGTTCTGCCAAGGCAACGTTAGGGTCCCCCACTTCAAAATGTACATCAAAAAGTTCAAAAAAGGAGTGGTCTACCGCGAAAGCTTGATTTATAGCATAATGCTGCTCGTCTTTTAAAAGTAATTTATCGCGCAAGGGCATCATTCTTACCAACGTTTCTATTTCCGGTATTTGTCCCTTCAACTGAGGGAGGTCTTTAGAGTCGGAAATCCGCGCAAAATGGGTACCTTCAAAGGCATTCGGCTGTGTTGTTGTTAGTCTAAAAATTCGTTCTGCATGGCTATGTCCACTGTCATACCTGAGCTCATTTCTTAGAAATAGCGAAATACATAATACACCGCACAACCCTAAGGACAGGCCAACCACCTTTATAAGATTCAAAAAAGGTCTCTTTTTTAAATTCCGTATTGCATACTTTAAGAGCATATTTATTTTTTAAAAGTGTTTTCGTAATGAGTACGTTAGTGGACTTGTGAGCAACTCTGATTGCAACTTCTATATTCTCTCCTGTCTCCTGTCTCTTGTCTAATTTCTATTCTCTATTCTCTATTCTCTATTCTCCATATTCAAAAGTTTTATCCACTGTTCCTCTATTACCTTGCATCATCCCGTTTAAAAAATGCGGACACCCATTTATTCCATTTTTAGACTTTTAGCCGGATTTGCTTTCGCCGCTTTCAAAGCTACTGCACCAACAATAAGTGCCGTACCCACAAAGGTAGCCAGCCCTATACTCAAAAATACGAATTGCTGTATATCAATGCTGTACGCGAAATTCGACAGCCATCTGGTGCTGCTATAATGCGCAATTGGCCAACTGATCAATACTGCAATCGCAACGAAGAACACATATTCACGGACTGTGGATTTAATAATATGAAATTCTGATGCCCCTAACACCTTTCTTATCCCTATCTCTTTTGTTCTCGCGATCACTAAAAATACTGTTATACCAATAATGCCCATAGCCGCTAACAGTATTGCCAAGATATTCATCCAAAAGATCAGATTAACGGTCTGTTTATCTTGGGTATAGAGATTTGAAATATTCTGGCTTAAAAATTCTACCTCCAACGGTATTGTTTCGTCAATAGTTTCGTAAACGGTTGCTATTTCCTTCATGACCCTGTCCCTATTATCCGTGTTAAAAGAGATGATACTTCTACCGTCCATACGCACATTAGGCGAAAGCGTAATAAAATACGGGGCTACTTTTTCACGTAATGAAAATATATTGACATCCTCGAATATTCCGTCTATTACGAAAGGAAACCCGACCTGGCCATCTTCTGAAATATACTCCGGTTCCGTAATCACGGTAGTACCTATTAATTCCTCTACAGGAATATTTTTTACTTTGGCAAATTTCTCTGCTGCAGTGCGGTTAATGATGGTTGATCTCCCTGTAGCATTTTTGTTCGGTATATCGGTTTTAATACCGTAAGCCTCTAACGCTTCGTAATCCAAGTAAAGTTGATTGGCATCATCGAACACTTCATCGACTCCCTGTACTTTGTACGTAGCTTGGTTGAACGTTCCAATGCCAAAGGAAGAACCGTTACCGACATGGTCGATATTCGGAACTTGCCGTAGGCGTTCTTGAAAAATAGTCTGTTTTTCTTCTGAAGTATAGGCATACAGAATACCCTCCCTATGATACCCCACATCCTTATTTTCTATGAAATTCATTTGTTGGATTACCACATAAGAAACGGAGGTGATTGAAATCAAGATCACGAACTGACTTACGATTAAATATTTTCTGATGGAAAAATGCTCAAAACGGTTATCCTTTAACTTCTGATTGAAAAGACGCAACGCATTCTTAGAAGACATAAATAGTGCAGGCGCAATACTGGCCACTATTCCAAGAATAATAGCTAGGCCTATCACTACCAGTAAAGTGATGGGATCTTCCCATATATGAGCACTTACGGCCACTCCCATTAGGGTGTTGAACGAAGGAATCACCAGTATCAACAAAACCCCTAGTACCGGTATGGCAAGTAGGGATAATAGCACACCCTCCAAAATAAATTGTCTGGCAACAGCGCTATTCTTCGCCCCCATTGCTTTTTTAATACCGATGGATTTTCCTTGTTTTGACTTGATTGCCAACGTAAAATTGGCATAATTGAATAAGGTGATTATCAGTATAAAAATAGCAAATCCACCAATGAGGTATATAAACGCATAATTACCTGGTGTCTTCAACTCGTAAAGTATATCCGATTTTAAATGAATATCCTCTATGGGTTGCAAAAAATGCTCTTTGTATAAAGGGTCCTGTACAACAGCGGCATTCATGGTGCCCATTGCTGCGTTTATTTGGTCCTTGACCTTGGCATGGCTAGCATTGGCAGCAATACCAAGATATATACGGCTTCCCCAATACGCTATTCTTGGTCGACTGATCGCCATGGAGAAATCGAAATGCGAATTCACGGGAATATCCTTAATAACGGCAGCTACTTTATAATTTTCTGGTCCTATTGTAATCACCGAACCAATGATATTGGAAGGATTACCCATCGTATCTCCAAATATTTTGAAGGCCGATGTTTCGGTCAAAAGTACCTTATTGAAATCCGTACCAAAGTCAGAAAGGCTGCCCATTAACGGCGACCATGTAAAAAGTGTGGCGAATTCTTGGGGGGTATTCGTAGTCAAAAAACCCTTTTCCTGTACACGGTTTCCTTGCCATTCTACAAACTCTAAATTATCTGTAGTGATGAACTGCGCAACTTTTTCAATACCAGGTACATTCTTTAGGCCATTGACCAGTTTAAGTTGATCACCGGCAGAGGTATTGTCTTCGAATCCAAGAACGCTATACTCTTGTGAACGGTATGTCCACCCCAGCCGATATATGTTTTCGGAGTTTTTATGAAACGTATCGTAGCTATTTTCAAAACGTATATATTCAATGGCAACGAAAGCAACAAACAGTCCAGTTACCAGGCTACCTACATTAAAAATGGTAAAAAACCTATTCCTTAAAAACCCGCGGAATGCTATTTTCAAACTTGTTGAGACCATACTATTGTTTTATTCGGTTCGTAAACTTTTTACAGGATTTGCCCTAGCAATTCTAATCGTTTGATAACTTATGGTAAGCAGTGTTATCACTATGATCGCAGCAATCGCAAGTGCAAAGTACCACCAATGAACGTCCGTTCGATAGGTGTATTCCTGTAACCATCGCTCTATTAAATACCAGGTTATCGGTGTGGATACCACTCCTGCAATCAATATCAATTTTATAAAATCCCAAGAAAATAGCGTTAGAATACCCCCAATATCACTTCCCAATAATTTTCGAATTCCTATTTCCTTGGTGCGTTGGCCAACAAAGAAAAGAATGAGCCCATAAAGCCCTAGACACCCTATAAAAATAGCAAGCCCCGTAAAAACTTTTGAAAGTGATAGATAGCGTTGCTCCGTTTCATATTGTTCGGCAATCCGTTCATCTAAAAATCGGTAATCGAATATATAGTCCGAAAATGTTTGCGACCATTCTTGACTGATGTGGTCAAGCGTAGTTTTAGTATTCAGATGGTTTATTTTAACGGCTATTTCTCCATAAAAGTTCAGTTCGGGAGCAATGAAAATCGGACTTATTTCCTCCGTAAACGGACCATCGTGAAAATCTTTTACGACCCCTACTATAGTCGCAGTTACCTCGCCACCATTGACCGCTATTCTCTTCCCTAAAAGTTCATCGGGCGTGTCGATACCCAATTTTACCCCGAATCGTTCATTCACCAGCATTTCGGTAATCGAATCGCCCTTAAAAAAATTCCTACCCGCCACTAACGGAATATTGAACGTTTTTAGGTAGTCCTCATCCCCAATTTTTGCCTGAATGCTAAATTCCTCATCCTCGGGATTATTATTATAGCGTACACTTGTTCCCCAATCATTATCGGCGCCTCCTGGACTACTTAAGCACCCGGAAACCTGGTGAACCCCCGAAATTTGTTTCAAACGTTCCTTTAGACCGTAAAACTGACTCAACTTAATATCTGCAGGAAATTCTAGCATGACAATAGATTCCTTGTCAAAACCAAGTTCACTGTCTACCGCATAATTAATCTGCCTGGAGATGACCAGCGTTGCCACAATAAGGGCTATCGATATGACAAATTGAACTACCACGAGTATTTTTCGTGTCGCCGTACCTCCTGTACTATTATGACTAAGTTTTCCTTTGAGTGCCAGCACGGGAACTATCCGAGACATTACAATACCAGGATAACTCCCGGATAAAAACGCGACTACAACCAAGAGCAATAACAAGAACCCAAAGAACTGAACACTAACGAGACTTTCAAGGGATAATTGGAGCTCAAAAAGAGTATTAAAGGAGGGTAGAAATAGCATGGCAACCACGACCCCAAGAGCGACAGCACATAAACTGATTAAAAAAGTTTCTGCTAGAAATTGCCAAAAAAGGTGCTGTTTAACACTTCCCAATACCTTTCTTATACCAATTTCCTTGGAGCGATAAAACGCTTGGGCCGTGGAAATATTGATAAAGTTGATGCAGGCGATCGCAATCAAAAATAGCCCGATAATCCCAAATATGAACAAGAACGTTGGGTTTAAGCCGGTATACTCAGGATTAAAATGCATATCTGTCAAAGGCTCTAATCTATAGACATGTTTGCTCATACTGCCCGGCCTATATTTTTCAGGTAGTGCTGTGAGCGCGGCTTCTATACCAGCAATATCCTGATTTGGCTTCAAAAGTGCGAAACATTGTAAATTGCCACTGGTACCACCCCAACTTTCGCTGGCTCCAAATTCAAAATTATCGCTTAAATTTTCAAAGGACACAAAAATTCCGGCATCTAAAAAAGTGGCCTTCGGTATGTTCTTGAGAACACCCGTGATCTCAATGGTTTTGTCGTTTTCCAATACAAAGGTCTTTCCGACCACATCAATAGTACCGAACATCGCCAGTGCAATTTCTTCGGTCAGTACACCTGTATTGGGTGCTGTGATAGAAATGGCATTGCTACCGTTTACTAACGGAAAATTGAAAATATGGAAGAAATCCTTTTCAACGTAGGCCACATCCTGTTTGAACTTTGTCTGGTTGCCATTCTTTATCAAATCCAATACCAAACCATCCCTCCAAACGATTTTCGCTACCTTCTCGGCATACCCGTACTCTTCCCGAAAAACCTTTGCAAAACCAGGTGGCACACTCGCCCTGTACCCGATATCATCGCGATGAATTTCAGTATTCATCCTGTAAATCCTATCCGAATTGGCATGGAAATCATCAAAGGAGAGGTGATAGCTCAAGAAAAGGTAAATCAAAATACTACTACCAAAGCCAATGGAGAGACCTAGAATATTTATAGCGGTAAACACCTTTCGTTTTACCAAATTTCTCCACGCAATTTTAATGTAGCTTTTTATCATGATGTTTATTTTTTTAAACGCCTCCCTTTTCAAAGGGAGGAGCTTTTTTAGGGTAAAACCTTATCTTGTTGAATAGGCCGTTCTTCCTGATTATGCAATTGAATTCTTCATCTTAATCATTTATAGTTCCTCCCTTTCTTAAAGGGAGGTGTCAGCTTGCTGACGGAGGGATTGCTTTTTTTATTCAATTCGTTCTTGTTTCTCATCTTTAGTCTTATTCACCTAATCCCTCCGTCTTTGCCAAGGCAAATCCACCTCCCTTTTTCAAAGGGAGGATCTTTTTATAGGGTAAACC
>JBARCC010000524.1:0-8041 GCA_049793635.1 Maribacter sp.
CGGAGCGTTTTGCAGAACGCTCCGTTACCTAACCCTTTCAATAGTATTTAAATTTTCAAATTCAACAATCCGTACGGGATTATAAATTCAAACATATGAAAACGATTATCAATACAAAGAACGTAAAAAATCTATTTGTTTCTAGCCTACTGTTTTTTACGGTTACAGGCATGGTGGCACAAGAAGAGGAAGAAGAAAGAAAAGCACTGTCGATCAGCGGTTCGGTAGACGCTTACTATAAAACAAATTTAAGCTCTACCGATGTAAGCTCTCAGGCCCCTGGATCTTCTTTTGCAGACGAAACAGGTTTTGCCTTAGGTATGGCCAATATTATTGCTTCCTACGAAACAGGAAAAGTAGGAGCGGTCGCAGATTTGGTATTTGGCCCAAGAGGTGATGCTGCCGTTGGAGGTGATGTTTTAAACGTAAATCAGTTATACACTTATTGGAATGTATCAGAGGGCACCAAGCTTACTTTAGGCCGTTTCAATACATTTTTGGGTTATGAAGTTATTTCCCCCACCGCTAATTTTAACTACAGTACCTCCTATTTATTTTCATACGGTCCGTTTTCACACGTAGGATTAAAAGCAGATTTTGCAATTTCAGAAGATCTGAGCTTAATGCTGGCTGTTATGAATGTAACTGATGAGAATTTCAATGGTACAAGCACAGGTTCGGTACCAGGCGCATACTCTTTAGGTGCGCAATTAGGATATGCTGGTCAATTCCTAAATCTTTATTATGATGGTAACGCAAAATTGGGTTTTGAAATTGACTATACAGGTGGTTTAGATTTATCGGATGATTTCTTTCTTGGCATCAATGCGGCATACCAAGACAACGATGGGGTTGGATTTTATGGTGCTGCCTTATATCCCCAATTAACAACATCAGAAAGTTTTACAATCGGTCTAAGAGGAGAATATTTTAGTGAAATGGGAGATTATGGAGCTATCGGCACTGGTGTAGAAGATTCTAGTGTATTCGCTGTAACGCTAACTGGTAGCTATAAGGTTGAAAATTTGATAATTAAGCCAGAATTAAGATTAGATAGCGCATCTGACGAGGCATTTTTAGACAATGATCTTTCTGGAACCAAAAGCTTATCCTCATTTTTAATCGCAGCAATTTATTCTTTCTAAAAGTAATTCATGGGTAATCATTTAAATCTATGTATAAACCCTGGTACTTCACCGGGGTTTTTAGCTTTAAACTATCACTACTTAAAATCTTTCAAACCAGCTTTTACCGGTATTTTCAAAGCATTCACCGAGGGTACCAGTGGGCAGGAATACTTTTTATTGTATGCGCAGTACGGGTTGTAGGCTTTATTGAAATTTAAAGTAATGGAAGTTCCCTTAGGTATAGTGAGGTCTAGATACCTACCACCACTATAGGTTTCTTTCCCGTTTGTAGCATCGGTAAACGGGAGAAATAGATAATCCTTATATTTTTCCTGCGTAATGAGTTCAGGTGTTTGATAGATCTCAAGTTGATGCTCCTCCCCGTTCAACCTAAACTTTGCAATACCATACACTACTTCGGTAGATGTACGTTCGGTCGTCGTAGGCATGGAAAAAGGCAAAGCCTCAGGTGTGCGTACAAACTGGGCTTTTACGATGTAATTGGTATCGGGCGCAAAAAAATCGAGCGACTCAAAACCGCTGCGAAACCGATCCGGCAAAGGAGAGGTTTCAGGATCTTTGAATTCGGCATTCAACTCTTTTTGAAACTCAAAAATCTCAGCAATTTTATCCGATTTGGTCTCAGGTATAGTGTCGCTATTGGAATCGTGGTATTTTTTCCCTTGCCTGCATGATGCCAACAGTACGATTGCAAAGAATATATGCTTGAATTTTATCATCATACCGTATTATACTTCAAAAATACAATTTATTCTGGGCATCTTTTTCCGACAGAGTCGTATTTTAGGGGCTAATTCGTTCGCTATGCGGTACATCATATTTTTTATTGCTATTACTTTCTGCACTCTGGGTTGTAAAGAAAAGGATAATCCCCCATCGCACGTTTCGCAAGATGAACGAATGGTTCCCCGCATAAAACAGGGCAATTACAATGTCGCATTTTTAATTATGGACGGCACCTACAATACCGAATTCACGGCCCCTTTTGACATCTTTCAACATACGATTTACCGAAAGAATATTAAGGCGATGAACACCTTTACCGTCGCAAATACGTTAAAACCCATCACCACTTTTGAAGGATTGCGCATACTACCGGATTATGATTACACCCGCGACCCACTGCCCCGAATCGATATTTTGGTCATCCCTAGTGCCGAACACCATGTAGATAGTGATTTGAAGGATACCGTACTTTTAAATTTTATTAAAAGAATTGATAAAAAAGCAACGTACATGACCAGCCACTGCGACGGTGCGTTTCTTTTGGCCAAATCGGGTGTGTTACACAATGTCGTTTCCACCACTTTTCCAACCGATCTCCCGGTGTACAAAAAGATGTTCCCCGCGCTTACCGTGAAGGACAGTGTTCTATTCGTACACGATGGAAAATACATTACCTCGGCAGGCGGTGCGAAAAGTTTCGAGGCCGCGCTCTATCTTTGTGAGCGATTGTATGGAAAAGATGTCGCCATATCGCTCGCAAAAGGATTGGTCATTGATTGGGACTTAGAAAAAGTTCCACATCTTATTGTTCGATAGTTTCGTACCGGGCATTTTTTAAATACTGCGCTACCAAGGCATTGAATTCAGGTGTGATCCGTAACAGTGCGGTATCCTCTAATTCGTAAAGCGCTTTCTTATCGGTATATCCTTTTTTCAACAACTCTTCAAGGTAAAATAAAGCAGTTCCGTAATCTTCTATTTTTGCACTGTTCGATATTACTTTTAGATACGGAGCGTATTCATCGGGCGAGGTGATGGTTTTAAGCATCAACAGAAAATTCAAGGCCTCGACATCCACTACTTTAACTGCAGAAATGAAATCGATGTTATCTTCGATCAAGGCATTTATATAGCCCCGTAACCGCATTGCCATCTGCTTTTCAAAAACCATATTGCTCTTTCCTAATTTGTTGAGCTCATCCATCTGATAGTTCCACCATCCTAAATTCGCATAATTATACGTAATAATATCCTCTTCCAGATAATAGCTATAATCTTCCCTAGTGAACGATTCTTTTAGAAAATAGTTATTCTGGCTTCTATTGGACTGTTTGTAGGTTGAGCTTCTCCTCAACACTTTTTGGGTTCTTTCTACAGAATCTATATCGACCAAAGGTTCGAATACACTTTCGATATCCGTTAGTGTGTAATACGCTAATATGGGTTTTTGATTCGATAAAAAGGAATTTGACTTAGCCAAGAACGTATGGTACGAACTCGTAATAACACTATCATTCTTGGTCGTCGTGCCCTTCGCCATACCTACCAAAGTCAGCATACGCATTGCGGTCGCAATGGTCGCCGCATCGGGCAATTCATTGTCACCGTCATACACCAACAATTGATTTGAAAATTTCAATTTATCAAGAACAACACGCGACTCGAGCATTTCCCTAAAATTATAATCGTTCCGATTCACTATTCCGACAAACTGAAAAGGCTGCTTGGCATTCAATATGTCAACATTGGCAATCGCGGCACCCATAGAAAGTACCCCTTTTACCTCTTTGACGAACGTAGGCAAGATGGAAGCAAACCTTGCGGAAGTTCCAAACCCTGCCGTGTAGGTACGGTTTTTTGCGACAGGTATGGTATTGACTACGGCATTGAACATTCTGTTCGCAACCAATACGTTCTGGGCAATCGATAAAGAACCGCTCAGATTATTGGAACTCGCCAAAACGTAACCTTCCCTTTCCGCAGCGGCCATAAGCATTGAAAGTGATGCCTTACCATTCCCCTTCATGTCGAAGACAAAGATTACCGGCCAAGTTCTTGAAAGTTCGAACTGGGTGGGCAAATACATCGAAAAGGTCTCGTTTAAAGAGTCATTGACTACAATGTTTTCGGTAATCGCCCCTTTTAAAAGGCGTAATTCTTGGGCAAGGGCGAAACTAGAAATAAAAACTAGGGCCAGAAATATGGTTTTTTTCATCTTGTATTTACTCGATAATCGAGATTTAATGCTTCGACGCTTGCATCGAAATCAAATTTAAATTCTTTTGAATTCCTCGTGGCTTGGCCCGAAGTACTTTATTATCAAAAATCTCGCCAGAATATATATATTCCGACACTTTACAAACTAGGACATATCGATTTTAGGCTAACTTCAAATCAGTAATACTTAAAAATAATCAAATTCCCTGATTTATTTAGCTTTGGGCATCGGTGCATTTGATATCACTTGGGAAAGTACGATATGCGTTCTGGTTTCCCCATATTGAATAAGTTGGTCTATAAATTTTTCTAAATGAAACTGGTCTTTCAATACCACTTCCATGACAATATTTTCATTTCCGGTAATACGATAGCAATTAATTACTTCCTCAAAATTGGATACGATGGCCAAAAAGGGCTTTAATTTTCCCATGAAGGCCTTCAAGGTAATGATCGCCTTTAACTGATGTCCCGTCAACGCATGCGATACTGTAGCCTTGTAGCCCAACAGCACACCGACATCTTCCATTTTCTTGACCCGCTCGGCTACTGCAGGAGCCGTTAACCCTATTTTCCTTCCAATATTCGCAAAAGACTCCCGTGCGTTTCCCTGCAGTTGTTTCAGTATTTTCCAGTTGAGTTCGTCTATCTTTAGATTCAAAAGTATTTTTCTTTAATTATTTCGTATACAAAGTAAAAATACAATTTACATTTATAATCAACAGAAAATAATCGAATAACTAATGTATTTTTATGTAACGATTATTCGCACCCCATAACATGGCATATCGCAGTCTCAAAAACGTACCTATTTACAGAAAGGCTTTAGACCTCTGTTCCATAAGTAGGGAAATAGCGTCCTATATCTCCTTTAATAAGGATTTGATGCGCTTATACGAGTCAAAGAGCCTTAGGGATATCATGGCAAACTCCATTTTAACGGATGCTATTTTGATTCCACAAAAGATTGCACAGGTAGAATATTCAGAATCGACTAGTGAGCGCTTAGAAAATATCTCCTTCATCAATATCATCATCCGAAATATTAATTCGTATTGCATGGGATTGGAAAAAGATGGCGTAAAGGAAACCGAATACATCAATTTATTGCGTGCCGAGGTCAAGAGCTTTCGGAAATCCTACAAAAAATGGAAGTCGTCTTATTTATGAAAAATCAGATACCCCTACTTTATTCGATTACCTCTTAGTAAGTACTTTAAGAATATTCTAGTATTTTTGAAGCCTAATTTCTATCCGATTGAAAATCATTATTCTAGTCAATTGTCCCGACGAATCTGGCATCATTAACGCCGTAACCGGTTTTATCCGTCAGCAAAAGGGAAACATCGTATATCTAGATCAGCATGTAGACAAGCCTGCAAATGTCTTTTTCATGCGCATCGTGAGCGAATTCGATGAAAGTGAAAAAGACCTTCCCCTTTTCAAAAATCGGTTTGAAGAAACCTTAGCGGTAAGGTACCAGATGGAATGGAGCATTCACGTAGAAAACCATTTGCCAAAAATGGCCCTCTTTGTATCCAAGTACAACCATTGTCTTTATGACTTATTGAGCAGGTATCATTCGGGAGAGTTAGCGGTGGAAATTCCTTTCATCTTGAGCAATCATGGTGACTTAAAATACATTGCGGATCAATTTGATATTCCATTTTACCATGTCCCCTTTACCAAAGCCAACAAAGCTGAAGCCGAAGAACAACAGCTCCAACTTTTACTTGATCATAAAGTGGATTTCATTGTTTTGGCGAGGTATATGCAAATAATAGGTGAAGATTTGATCAACAGGTTTCCGAATAAAATTATCAATATCCATCATTCATTCTTACCTGCGTTTGCAGGTGCCAAACCTTACCATGCGGCTTTCAAAAGGGGGGTAAAAATCATAGGGGCGACCAGCCACTACGTGACCGAGGAATTGGATGAAGGACCAATTATCGAACAAGATGTAACTACGGTAACCCACTCCCACTCCATTGCCGATTTTATCACGAAAGGAAGGGATTTGGAAAAAATTGTGCTCTCTAGAGGTGTGAAACTTCACATTGCAAGAAAAACAATGGTCTACAACAATAAAACCGTAATTTTCTCCTAAACCAAAATCAAGAATCAACATGAAAATTCAAATGAAAAAAATCAGTTCAATATGCTTACTACTTTTGGCAACCTCTTGTAGTGAACTACAACAGGTAGTCAACCAATTACCGAACCCGGGAGAAGGGTTGAGCAATGAAACCATCGCAAATGGATTAAAGGAGGCCTTGGACATGGGAATCGAAAAACAGGTCACCAAACTCACCAAAACCGATGGATTCTATAAAAACGAATTGGTGAAAATTTTGCTTCCAGAAGAGCTACAAAAGGTAGATAAGACCTTAAGGGATATTGGGTTGGGAAATTTAGCGGATGAAGGTCTTAAGGTATTGAACCGTGCCGCCGAAGACGCTGTTTCTGAAGCTACCCCTATTTTTGTGAATGCAGTAAAAGAGATGTATTTCGCCGATGCTAAAAACATTCTTTTAGGAGATAACAATGCAGCGACCAATTATTTACAACAACGTACTAACAACGCCCTAACGGAAAAATTCAAACCTGTCATAAATTCTTCATTTGAAAAGGTCGGGGCAGATAAGGTCTGGAGCTCCATCATCACGCGATACAATGCCATACCGCTGACCAATAAGGTAAACCCCGATTTGACGGATTACGTAACGCAAGAAGCCCTTTCGGGCGTATTTAAAATGATCGCTATCGAGGAAGAAGAAATCAGGACTAAATTTTCATCGAGGACTTCCGATATTCTTAAAAAGGTTTTTGCCCTACAGGATTAACCTTATTTTTCGTACTAATTACAATATCTCAAAAAATACTGCGTTAAATTCTAAAGAGAACAAGATATCAACGTATTCATTTTCAATTTTTTGAGTTAGTTATTTTTTGAGTTAGGTAGCTAAAAACCGGTGGGAGCACCGGTTTTTTTTGTAATAGGGTTGGTTTATCGGAATGTATTCCAAAAAGGGTGCGACACCCAGGCAACTACCTTCCCTTCAAATAGTTGATGACCATTTCATTGAACAATTTTGGCTGTTCGACATTCACAACGTGTCCGCAATCCTCGACGACCAACAATTCAGAAAACTCATGTGCCTTTGAAATTTCCCGCACACTGGGAAGGAACAGATAATCCTCTTCACCCATTACATAGAGCGTAGGTATTTTGATATCGGCGGTCCTAAAAAACCGCAATAACGGATTTATCTCAGAGGTGAGCTTGAACCAACGGATAAACTCTTTTTGATATAGTTTTTTAGCCTCACGAACGAAAAGCAATCTCGACTCCTTATGGTTTTTGTTCGGCATAATGACAAACGCAAAAAATGTATACAACCAGAGGTAAGGGACCACCGTTTTGAAAATTACCCCTAAGCGCATCAAAATTTGCGATCGTAAGTTCAATTTCATAATTGCGCCTCCCATTACCATGCTTTCTACCCGCTCAGGATAATTTTCGGCCAAATTCCGAATTAAAATAGTCCCTAGAGAAATACCGATAAAGTGAGATTTTTTTATTCCCTCAAAATCAATGACCTCAACGATGTCGTTGGTGATCGAATCGAAGGTATATTGTTCATCAAAAACATCCTTCAAATTGGGTTTGGAATTGCCATGTCCCCTTAGGTCCAATAACAATACGTTGAACTGCTTTTTGAACTCTCGTATTTGCTTGAACCAGATAGACGAGCTTCCGCCGGCACCATGTACAAAGGTGACCCAAACCAGAGATGATCTATGCTTGTATGTCGTATAACTAAGCAATTATGATTTTTGATTAGTATTCATAGCAACACAATGTATCATTTCTTTTTTAATCTTGAATAGGAAATTACAATTTAATCTAAAAGCGCTTTATTTTGGAGAATAATAGGTCGAATTGT
>JBARCC010000525.1:0-13554 GCA_049793635.1 Maribacter sp.
CGCTCATAATCCTCTTCTAGCCACTCTTTATAATTCTTGGTGTTGTTCATGATGCAATAGGAATATTGCCGCACCCGATACTTGATTTCCTCTTTGAGTTTTTTGGCCAGAATGCGGGCATCGAAAACATCCTCGGCGTTTTCCACGCATATTTTGGCGTGCTGCTCAATACTTTTTTCAAGCACTAATTTAGATTTCTCACCATTGGCGAAACTCTTTTTATATTCGGCCTTGATGTCAAAATCAATATCGTTCGATTTGGCGAATTCTTCCCGTAAACTTGGGGGCATTTCATACACGAATTCCCGTTCTATCTCCTCGTCGTTTCGAATGTTTTCCAAATAAAAATCTGGAAAGTGAAATATTTCCTGCCAATCGATGCCTGCGTTCCATAGACCGAAACGGGCGATATTGTTCCCCATATCAATGACGTTGAACTCTTCTTTTTGGGTCAGGTACCGTGACCCGCGCCCGATCATTTGAAAATATAGGGTAAGCGACCTTGTTGCCCGGTTGAGAATAATGGTCTCTACGCTCGGCTCGTCAAAACCGGTCGTTAATATGCTTACCGAAGTAAGAATGGCGTCTGGGGTTTCCTTAAACCATTCCAAAATCTCTTTACGCTCGGTAGCGTTATTTTTATTGTCTAAATGACGTATGTTGTACCCCGCTTTTTTAAAGAGTTCACATACATATCGAGAGGTGTTGATTCCGTTATTGAATATTAGGGTCTTTGTTCCCTTTGCAATCTCTGTGTACGCGCTGAGCAGCTTGTTGAGCATCCCATGATTTCCATAGAACTCATCTGAAGATTTTACAGTGTAATCGCCACTAATACCCAATTTAAGGCTCTGTAGGCTTACATCATAATTGTACATGTTCGCCTTGGCTAAAAACTTCTGCTGTATCAGCGATGCAATAGATTCCCCCACGATCAACTTTTTATAGTTGTCCTTCATGGGAAGCTTTATATTAGAACTCAATGGGGTGGCCGTTACCCCGAGAATCACCGAATTCTCGAAAAATTTAAAAAGCTTGCGGAACGAATTGTAATGGGCCTCATCGATAATGACCAGTCCGATATTGTTTATTTCTACCTTCTCTTCCTGTAATCGATTGTTCAGCGTTTCTACCATGGCGACAAAGCACATGTATTCATCTTGGTCTTGCCATTCCTTTACTTCGCTGTTGATGATCTTGTTCTTAACCCCAAAACCCTTCAGCATTCTTGAGGTCTGTTCGCTCAACTCGATACGGTGGGTAAGCACCACCACCTTCTTTTTTGTGTTTTGAATATAACGTTTGGCGATTTCAGAGAATACGACGGTCTTACCACCCCCTGTGGGAAGTTGGTACAGCAAATTGGAGTTGTCGGTATTGTCATCCAAATACTTAAAAATCGTATGAAGATCTTCCTCTTGATACTGGTACAAGGTCTTTTCGGAGATGTCTTTCTGTAGCTTCAAAAGGGTGGTAGGCGTTAAAGGGGTTCGTACTGCAAAAACCTTCTAAAATTATGTGATTTTTGTGGGGTTTTAAAATTTAAAACCTGAATTGGGAAATTTTAATATCCTTTTTCGGCATCTACCTGATGCTGAAGTTCTTGGCCCTTGCCCAACCTTCTATAGTTTTCCAAGAGTTGGGGAATTACAGACTTGGGGTCTGAAACACTTGCATAATGAGGGGTCATATGTATTTTTTCATGGCTCCAAAAGGGATGTGCCTTGGGTAGGGGTTCTTTATGGAAAACGTCCAAACAGGCTCCCGATAGATGACCATTATCCAAAAGCATGATCAAATCCCCGTCTACCAGGTGCCCACCACGGGCGACATTAACGAGATATGCATTTTTTGGCAATTGGGAGAGGAAATCCTTATTGAGAATCCCCTCCGTTTCGGGGGTAAGCGGTAATAGGCATACCAACACGTTGCAGGATTCGAGAAATGTGGCTAGTTCCTCTTTACCGGAGAAGGAGGTTACATGGGGTATGTTTTTCTTACTTCTGCTCCATCCCTGAACTTGGAAACCGAAAGATATAAGGTCGGTTGCAGTTTGCGCTCCCAGTTCCCCGAGCCCCAAAATCCCAACCGTAACCTCTTTGATACGCTGATATTCCATGGGTTTCCAAACCTTTTTAATTTGCTGTGCTTTGTACGCGTTCAGGTTTTTGAGGTGCGCCAGGATGACGGAAACAACATGTTCGGACATGTCACTGGCTAAGTAAGGGTCTACGATTCTTGTTATGGGAATACCTTTTGGCCGTGTGGGATCTTCAAAAATATAATCTACTCCTGCCCCGGCCGATGCAATGCATTTTAAATTGGGATACGGGGAAAGGGCGCCCACGGGATGTTTCCAAATAACCGCCATGGTGATGTCCTCTTTGGGGTGTTCTTTTAAATAATCATACACCTTCACGCCCGCATCTGCCTGCAGCAATGCATTTTTCCACAATTCTAATTTATCGTCCTGTCTTATTACTACAATGGCCATATTTAATCGATTAGGTCCAAGGCTCTTGAGAAATCATCCTCAAAAAGCCATTTCTGGGTTTGGGTTTCCTTGAAAATAGTGAAGATGCGTTCCTTAAAATCGGGTAGGATACCGTGTAATGAGGCAAATTGAATTACTTCGGAAAAGGAATTCGACATGCTTTTATAAAAGGCATCGGGTACGTTTTTTTCCAGTGCATAGGTCTGTGCAATTTCTAGATTATAGCACATTACGTCCGCAATTAAATGAGGATCCACGCCCAATTTCACAAAGTGCTTTATAAATTTTTGGGCGATCGACCTACGGGCTTTCGCACGCCTTCGCTTTATGGGAAAATACTCGTTTGAAATTTTGGTCTTGGCTTCCTGCACCAACTTATCCTCTTTGGGGTTGAACGCAAAATCATAATAGGTCTTTACCGTTGGAAATTTCGCGTACAGTTCCAAGAGCTGCTCTTCCAAGGCTTTTTTAGGTAATTTGGAAAGGTATGTTTTTAAGGCCCTTTTACTCATACTTGAAACACTGTAAAGGTTCAAAAATAGCCTTTCTTCGATTAAAGCCCTAATGGTTTGTTAAATGGTATATGGGCATTGGAAGTTAATCGTTATTTCTTTGGAAAAACGCCAAAAATGCACTATACTGTAAACTTGTTCAACTTCTAAATTCCATACATACCTATGAGGCAACTAAAGATTATCAAGCAAGTAACGAATCGTGAGTCCAAATCGCTCGACAAATACTTGCAGGATATCAGTAAAATAGATTTGATTACCGCAAATGAAGAGGTAGAATTAGCTCAGAAAATTAGGGAAGGGAGTCAAGCCGCGCTGGAAAAATTGACCACCGCAAATTTGCGTTTTGTGGTTTCCGTCGCGAAGCAATATCAAAATCAAGGTTTAAAATTACCTGATTTAATCAATGAAGGAAATTTAGGTTTGGTCAAGGCAGCGAAACGCTTTGATGAAACAAGGGGTTTTAAATTCATCTCTTATGCCGTGTGGTGGATCAGGCAATCTATTCTGCAAGCCTTGGCAGAACAGTCTAGGGTGGTGCGTTTACCATTGAATAAGATTGGATCCATCAACAAGATCAAAAAAACGTTCTCCTATTTAGAGCAGGCCCATGAGCGTCCACCGTCTCCGGAAGAGATTGCCAAAGAATTGGAAATGACGGTAACCGAAGTGAAGCAATCGCTTAAGAACTCAGGAAGGCACGTATCTATGGATGCCCCATTACGAGAGGGAGAAGATTCCAATCTATACGATGTGTTGCGATCGGGCGAATCTCCAAGACCAGATAATCAATTATTGCAGCAATCCTTGAATACTGAGATCAATAGGGCTCTTGATACCTTATCGCCGAGGGAAGCAGATGTTGTAAAGTTATACTACGGTATTGGGGATCAACAATCCATGACCTTGGCGGAAATCGGACAAACCTTTGATCTTACGCGGGAACGTGTGCGTCAAATACGTGAAAAAGCGATTCGTAAATTACGCCACGCCTCTAGAAGCAAACTGTTAAAGACCTATTTAGGATAGTGAATGAACAGCCCATTATAAAATTCGATAAGAGTCCATCACTAAAAAAGCGCCCATGGTAATTGGGCGCTTTTTTTGCTGAACACTACACCTGAACACTAAGAATAGGTCAACTTGTTGATATTAAAATTGACCAGGATATTATTTAAATCTTGAATAAAATGTTGATACGATGAAAATTCTGGATTTTGTTTTGCCATGGGACTAATTTTTTGGGTTGTTGAAATAAGACGGATTACATGTAATCCAATTCCGCCAATTCATTAATGCTTAAAATTTCATTTAAATCTTGAAGAAAAACTAAATACTCTTCCCCGTAGGTGTCGTAAAGCATAGTGGTAGGTTTTAAATGTTACAATTTATTTGGGCCTGTATTGATATTACCGTAAATATATAAGCAACCTAAAGTTGTGGCAATTAATTGTGGTGAACCTTTTTGTTTTTGTTGTAAAACCTGTAAAAATAGGTTGTTACCTTAAAAAATTCTTAAAATACTCCATTTCACTGGGGTTGCCATGGGTGCAATTCGTCCCAATTACAGGTTTTTCATCTTGGTGATGAGGAAGTAACCCTAAGCGCACTTAGCATTTGTATCTGAAGACATGCTGGTACTTTTAGACATTGATATCAATGCGGGGTACTCAAAAAAAAACAGTCCCATTACTATAGTACATACGGTGATATACCCTTGGCGATATCGGTGTTGAACCACTTGAGAACAATACATACTTTAAAGGAACGGGGAACATTAAGCATTTCTTGAAATACCAGAAGTCAACAAACCGCATTTTAGAATTTTGTGGAATACGTCAATCCGGCGGAAAAAGACCAAAAGTAACTTCCGGGAGCGAACGAAAACTCCTCTCTTATAATCCCCACCGTGGTATTGTAGGTGTGCACCTCATCCTTACTGGCAAATTGATATTCTAAGGTCAATCGTTGGGATTCCAAAAAAAGCAAGGTTTCCGCCAAGATTTGATTTTCAGAGGTCAGTTGCCGCAGCTCTGGGGAATAGCCTATTCCCACATTAACGCCCAAATAGTTTACCGCGCTCTTCAAATATTTACGCACCAAAAGATTACCCGATATGCTGGTCAGATTATCCGAGCTCGGGGTAATGTAAGACCGCAATGAAAAGTAATAGTTACCCGTATAGTAGCCGACCGAGTTGGTAATAAGGGTCACATCGGTATTTGTAAAGCTGATAAAGCGCCCGCCCGCGGAGAATTCTAAGCCGCCATCAATATTCAGATACACGTCCCCTCCTACCCTATGTCTTGGATATATAGGCGAGTTCGAATAACCATAGTTGACATACGCATACATTCCTTTTGCGATTTTCGGATAAAGGTCTAGGTTCAACTGTACCCCGTTTATCCCAAATCGATTGCTATAGTTGATACGGGGGATAATGCTGCCCAATGCAGTTTCCCGTTTATACGATATGCTCATAAAACCCATGGGGTCGAATACCTCGTTGAAGACCGAAAAGGAATTGTCAAAAGAAAGGGTATTCTTTAGGGTTTCCTCAATTTCAGAGGTTTCCGCAACCTCTAATTCGACCTCACTTTTAGATTCGGCCACCTGTGCTTCTGCCGAAGCATTCGATCCGTCATTTGTAGGGGAAATACCTTTAATGGAACTCTCCACATTGTACCATCCCAATGAATCATATTCCACTTTCTTCAAATGGTCCAACGCCACACCCCTTTTTCGTTTCAGCTCTTGGTCCTCAGGATGGTAGATGAGCGCTTTGTTCGATAAGCCAAGCGCCAAGTAGTAATTCTCACCCTTAAATTCGTTATCTATTGCAGCCTTCCACGCTGCATCATTCTTTTTATTGCCTGAAAGTATTTTGTTCAACGAATCCCTCAATCCGTTCGTATTCCCATCCCCATCTCGTTTTTCAACGGCCCGTAACATGTACCTTACCATGATAGAATCGGTGACCATTAGCGTATCGGTATCTTGGTCGTCCTCAGCATTATTTTCAACAAACGCCAACTCCAGACGTTTATCGGGTTCAAAGAAACTGGAATGGGCCGTATTCTGATGTTGTGCCACCATGCCTCCACAAAAGAGGTGAATCGATAGCCATAAGATATGATTTGAAATAGCGTTACTCATTATTTTTAGGTTTCGCTTCATCTGGGGTATTCTCGGCAATTGCATGTACATCGATATTCGCTTTACGCGCCTCTGTGCGCGCCCTTGAGATTTTATCCGCTATTTCGGTAGCACTCGAACTTTGTTCTTCGACCTTACGGATAAGTTCCAATCCTTCATTGGGCAGGTTGTTCCAGAAGTAGACATCGAACAGTGCGGCATAAGAATCGATGTAGTTCGGGTTCATCTCAATACATTCCTTTAGAATTCGGATCGCCTGCTCAGGGTCGCCTTTCCAAGCATATAATCTTCCCGTTAAAATTTTAGTATCGATATGGCTCGGTGCCCCTGATAAGTTATACCGACTGAGCAATAAGGCTTTATCCCAGTCTTTATCGAACGCCAGTTCCCTAGCCTTAAAATATCCTTTATCAGAATCTTTGCCGTCGTATACACTATTCAGCCACACCACTTCACTTTGGGTAAATTCCTCTTTTTGTACCGTAAAAACAGTCAAGCTATCGGGAATGATCTTATTTTCTGAGGTCACGTAATGGTTCATGGATTTAAAGGCCCCCAGGGCAGATTCCATTTTGGTGCCACCAATGTAGCTGGCACTAAGGTCCATTCGGTCATTTAATTCCAAAATAGCTCCATCCGTATACAGTTTAGTGCCGCTCACAAATTCTTTCAGTTCATTTTTATTCCGCATTAAGGGAATATTCTTGTTCGACCTAAAGGAGGTTTCCATATCGATGGCATCGCCCATCCAAGCTACTTTCTTGGGCATTTTTAGGTCGAAGGCATCCTTTAGCATGGCCAAAAGTGTCGGGGTAACATCAAAATGTGATGAAACGGAACTCATTTTACGGGTCTTTTTCAACATGGGGCTATACATGACCAAGGGTACATGAAAGCGACTGATGCTGTTTTTTTGTGGAATGGGTATTAGTCTATGATCCCCGGTAATGATGAAAATTGTGTTATCATAGTCCGGCATGGCCTTATATGCTTCCATAAACCATTTAATGGAATCGTCTGTATATAATAGCGTCGCAAATACGTTGGAGTTCTTTTCAACGATATGGGTTACCCTATCGTCAAAATTGCCCTGGGCAAGTAATTTGTCGACCTTCCCCTCATACAGGTCTTGGTTGGGTGGGATAAAGGGTTCATGCGTACTTATCGTCATATAGACCTCCAATCTTGGCTGATTTTGGGCCCTCGGGAGGCTGATGCTTTTTTTAAAAAGTTCCATATCAGGATACCCCCAAGAGGAACCAGCGGCATCTTTTTCCTGTTGTTGGTAATTCGTTCCAAAGCCCGCTTTATCCAAAACGAAATCTACATTTTCACTGCGTAAAAACCGGTCGACCTTATCAAATGAGCTATTGGTGCCTTGGTAAAATGAGGTGTGGTAGCCATTATTTTTAAGTACGCTGAACAAGGTCAGTTTGTTCGGAAACTCCTCCAATTCCATAAATCCGCTCTTGCCGAAAGGCAGGGAACCCAACAAAGACGGTAGCACACCAAAGGTTCTTCCTGTGTTGCTCAGAAAATTTTCCCAGTATAAGGACTGGGTACTCAATGCATCAAGGTAAGGGGTAAAACCACCGTACTCCGCGTCCTCACCCATAAAGTCCCTTCCTAGGCCTTCTACCATGATAAAAACAAGGTTCGGAGGTTGCTCCTTCAATTCAAAATAAGCCCCCAAAACGTTCTCGGTATCCGAATTTCGAATTAATGGAAATTCAACATTAGAGGTATAGGTATTATCCTCGGTACTACTACTGTAGAGGTTTACGGCCAAGTATTGCACTTTGTTTTGGTTGATGGGCTTACCTTCCGTAAATAGCGATGCGACGAAAAGACTGAACAGCACAATGGTAAAAGGATACATACCGCTGATTCTATGGTAGAATTTGGAAGTGATCCTATAAAGGCCCAAGAACATACCGATCAAAACAAAGATGCTTGCGAGCAGGTATAGTATGTTCGATAGACTAGCGGAACTACCTACCGTTATTTTGATATCCGAATAGCTGTAGCCCAAAATATCAGAGCCTAAAGGAACAAGGGTGCTACAGAAATACCCTACCAAAATAGCCTCTATAGTAAGCAGTAATCCAAGCAGTACGAATACAAGGTTAAAGCCGAATCTGGGCCTGTAATTCTCCCAAAAATTAAAGGGAAAGACCAGCAGGATGCCCATCATCGCCGTAAACCCGATTTGATGCACCAACGCTTTCAATAGGCTGGTAGAGAGTATATGGTCCAACACCCCTTTGTAATACAGCATACCATATTGAAAAAGCGTCAATACCAACAAACATCCAAAAAAGGATATCATTAGCCGAGTATATTGCTTAAGGGTATATCTATTTTTTTTACTTGTGTTCATAGTACTTGTTTAACTCGCTTTTGCAAAACCCTTTCTCACCTGTGAACCCCATCCTGATTTTACCTTGAACAATTTTTTCATATTGCCCCTTACTGCCGCATACACGATGACGGGATGAAACAAAAAAGGCTCAAGCATGGCATAGCCCATTAATATTAGGATGTCTTTGGTACGTGTATATTCGTTGTACGAATACACGTCCCACAGAATGGCGTAGAACGATATCATGATGGAAAAAGCGTAGATCGTAACGGAAATCATGATGAAAAAATCCCAATTGAGAATGCCGAGATAGGCAAACGCGATGACCGTAAAAAAACCGAAAAACTCTAAAAGTGGCGATAGCCATTCGTAAAAAAACCAATAGGGATAACTCAAAAGACCCAACCTCCCAAATTTGGAGTTGAACAGCATGTCTTTGTGTTTGAACAAGGTCTCCAGATTACCCCGGGCCCAACGATCTCGTTGATTTATTAAAATCTTAAGGTCTTCGGGTACTTCTGTCCAACATAACGGATCGGGTATGTATTCTATCGTATACGGTTCTTTGCGGTCGTGCATATATCGCCGCATTTTAAAGATGATTTCCATATCCTCCCCCACCGTATCCGTGTCATATCCATCAACGGCCAAAGCGATCTCCCTTTCAAAAAACCCGAAGGCACCGGATATGATCAGTAGACTATCGATCCTTCCCCAGGCCATCCTTCCTAGAATGAACGAACGGGTATATTCGAGCAATTGAAAACGGGCAAGCCAATTTTTGGGCAGTCTTATTTCCTCTAACCGTCCTCCTTGTATGAGGCATGAATTAGCGACCCTAATGACACCCCCAACGGCGATCACTCTTTTTTTGGAGCGTTGAAAAAACGATTTTACGACGTGTAACAGTGCATCGGGTTGAAGTAAACAATCCACATCTATACAGCCCACATAGGTACTCGTCGATAAGGCAATACCGGCATTTAGGGCGTCAGATTTGCCGCCATTTGCCTTGTCGACCACTTTTAGTTTCAAGAATGCCGCATTGCGGGACTTATATATGGCCCTGACCGGTTTCGATTTCCAATCTGGGTCTATGGGTTCATTAGTGGCAACCAGGTCATAAGCCGCTATCAACTTTTGAAGGGTATCGTCTTTACTGCCATCGTTCACTACCATGACATCGTAGTTGACGTATTGCAAGGATAATAACGATCTTATATTTTCCACGATGGTGAGCCCCTCGTTATAGGCGGGCGCAATGATCGTTATGGTAGGCGCCAATGGGGAGGCCATAATTTTGGAAACATCGACAAAACTGTTCTTATGTCTATAGTGGATGCTATTTCTGGTGGAGAAATAGGCCATGGCCGTAAACATGAAGAATAAGATCATGGTGAACACAAAGAAGACAAAATTGATGTATTCCAACACGATGCCGAAGAGTTCACTATCCATTTTTTCTGGTATAAAGCATGTTGGATATCGAACACATTTGGTCGAACATCGTGGAACCGTCGTCAGATGTATTTACGTTTGAGGCTTGATCCGACGAAAGGTTCAATTTGGTCGCCAGTTCCCTTTCATAAGGGGTGTACTTGCTCGCGTTTACAGCTTTCTTATGGCTCTTTTCCCGTATTTCCAACAAAATTTCACAAGCAATCTTCACGATATGTTGATGCTCGCTTTTCACTAATGATTGTAATAATTTCACCTCTTTTTCATCCCCTACACGCCTGATATCCTCCAAAAGAATTAGCTTGGTTTCCTCATCACATAAGCCGAAAATTTCGGTAAAAACACTACCATCCAGTGCTGCCGTAGAGGAGGTTGACGCAATTTCCGCCTTTCTCGAATTCGAAAACCGTAGAATCAATTCATTCGCAAGTTCAACGATTAGCGGTGAGCTATATTCTGTTGCAATTCGTTGCAGAATGGGGAGTTCCCGATGGTCGCCCATCTCCCGAATATTTTCTAAAAGCACCATAGCTTCCAGTTCTTTTTCTTCTAAAAAATTGGCCGAAAACGGAGAACTCGGGGTTTCATTGGAAAAGGAGAGTCGCTGCGAAGACTTCGAAGGGTGTTCATCTGCGTTCAGTCCCATTTCAAATGCGGAGGACCAATCAATATCGATCCATTGGTCTTGCGGCAATGAACTGACCAAAACCGCTACCGGACATGCAACATCATCTTGTGTATACTCTTTGTCTAATGTAAATAGCAGTTCGGGTTCTAGTGCGTTTTTTCCAACGTCCAGTGATTTGTGTTCTGGCCCGGTAATGATGACTGGTGAAAAGCAAGGGGGACAATGATCCTTTTGGGTAGTTTCGTTTTCTTCATTCTCTTCGTTTTTAAAGGTGGATTCGCTCTCTACTTCGCCTCCCATATGATTTGGAGCGGGTAACGGAGATGGTTGTGACGGACTTTCTAACTCGTAGCCCTCATGAATGTCTTGCTGCGTGATTTTATGCTCTTCCTTGGTAGCTATTCCCCTGCTCATCTTAATACTATCAAATTCGATATCTTCAGGTTGGCTATTCATGATATTGGTCGAGACGTTATTCTGGATATAGGCTTCTGGTTTCAGGGCTTGTTCAACGGGGTTGTTTAGACTAACTTCAATTGATGCATGATTTACATCCAGTACATTCTCTGTAGCGATCTCTTCCTGTTCATCGATTTCGAAAAATTCCTCGTTTTCAATATTTTTTGTAGGTAAGATGCTTTCCGGATGTATTTTATTGAGGGTTCCGACAATTTTCGCCTTTACATTAAAATTCGATTCCTTACGACGCATCGCATTTAGAAAATCGATGTCCTTGTCCGTTCCTATCTCGCCAATGGCATCAAGGATCTCTATTTTAACATCTGAATTTGCTTTTGGATAAATCAATTTAAGTGTGGGTAATGCTTCGGCAAAATAAAATTCCTTTATACAGCCTATGGCTTCTAAACGAATCGCTCTTTTTTTATGTTTTAAAAGCGTAACGGTGGACTGCAGTGCATTACTCTGCTTGAAATATTTTATAAGGCGCAATGCGAAAAGTACCACATGGGTGTTATTCGAAGTGAGCCAAAGACTAAAATCGGGAGCGGTGAAATTCGGCTTATGACGAAGAATGTCCAGTAATTTCAATTGCTGCCATTCCGATATTTTGTATTTCGTCTTATCCAGAAAATGGGCGATACCATCTTCCTCTAAGGTAACCACTGCAATTTCTGCAAGTTTTCGAATGGTGCTTTGCCGATGGTTTATCAGTTTTATGATAAGCGAGTAGGATTCCTTGACTTCCATTGCAGTGAGTTCGAAAATACCTTTTGAAACCACCTGCCATCGAAGGCTAAATAGTTTCTTAAAAGCATCGTTGTGCAGACCCAAGTCTATATAGAGCTCTTTGATCACTTGCTGCGATTGTCCCGATAAATCTTTTCTGAGGTCCAATAAAATTTCGGTCAGTACCAACCTATCAAAATTGTCTTTCATCAGTTCCCTAATTTGAATCTTTAGGTTCAAGTAGTTCTTTTTTTCTTCCAGGTTCTGGGAATCTTCATAGAAAACGAACTCACTGATCATGGGCGAGAACTGTATCTTCTTCTGTTTTCGCCGTACGGTTTGATTCCCAATACGATTCCTCAAATAAAAGATGCCTATACTACAAAAGTCGGCCAGCACCACGAACAATAAGGCCATTCCCCAGAGGAAGTCCAAATCGTATTCAGGGGCCGTAATCAATGTTGGCAAAATTTGTTTAGGGGGAATTAACAAATCATAGTTTCTTTAGTTCACGTTCTATCCGCACCAATAATTCTGTGGGACTTATGGGTTTGGTAATAAAATCATTGGCGCCGAGTTCAAAAGCACTCAATACGTTCTGTTCGTTACCTGCCGAGGAAATGATAATGATCGGTGTTTTTGATTTCAGCTCGTTCCGCACAAAATCGATCAATTCAATTCCAGAGAAATAGGGCATCATGATATCACTTACAATGATATCGGGTTTTGCGTTTATTAGATATTCCTTTACTTCTTTCCCGTTCGCGGAATGGTGTACGTTGTAGCCTTCTTTTTTTAACCTAAAATTTAGCAACGAGGCTAAAAGTTGATCATCATCTGCTAACAGTACATTTTTATTCATCGGTTTATCATTTTTAAATACTCCACTTCCTCGTCTATCCGTTTCTCAAGAAAAGGATATTCGTTTAAAAAAGTAGTGTATAACCGTTCTACCTCATTTGAATGATCCGCTTTCGATTGCAACTCTATTTGTATAAGCAATTCTCGAAGGTCGTTCGCTTTCAACATGGCAAAGCCGGCTTTAAGCTTGTGGGCCGAGAGTGCCACATCGTTCAGGGTACCGCTTTGTAAATGAATTTTCACATTCCCTATGAATTCAAACACGTTACCTTTGAAAAGGAGTATCAGTTGCTGTAACATTTCGATATCTTCGAAACAATCCTTAAATAATTGTTGGATATCTACATCGATTTTGTTTTCCGATCCAAAGACGCTGTCTCGTTGCATTTGTGTAGTACTCATTCGGTTAATCTCCTTTTTCATTATTCAATATTTCCCTTTCGATGACCATTGGTATTGCCTTCTTATAGTAGTGCGTTAAACTCCCTTTTTAGGAGCGTAAATATGACGTTCCAAACCGCATTTAAATGTGATGAACTGCTGTTGCAGTACTTTGGTATCCATAATATTGAGCTCCTCGATTGCATATTCGACCAGTATGCTTTCTATGGTCTGCAATTGGTCCAAAAGTGCTCTTGATTTTGAAATGGTCATAAATTATATCCTTTGGTTATACTGGGTCATGGTCGCTGCCCCTAAAATTGCGGCTTTAAGAAAGCGGTCGCAATTAAATGTTTAGAAGGCTTGGTTATTTGTTGTGAATACCCTTAAATTGTAGGTCTAAACTAATGTTATGAAGTCATTTACCTACATTTTTTGTCTCTTGTCGATTATTTCGTGTGCGGATACAGCGAAGGAAAAAGAAGAAAGTGTTCGGGATAAGGCCATGCGTATC
>JBARCC010000526.1:0-2832 GCA_049793635.1 Maribacter sp.
TTAAACCATGGATTTTTTTCTTACAGAAAAAAATTGGAGTTCCCCGCTTAGGGGGCTGGGGGCTGCTTACTCCCGCTTCACAATCATGTAATAATCGTTGTCTAAAGGCAGATACCCAAGGTCGTATAGGAAATAGTAGGTCGTACCTTTTTTTGTGGTGTACAGGTTGGTAACATAGTCAAAATCAAAACCTTTGTCAAGTAAGCGTGTTTTTGTTGTTTTCGTTTTTCCGTCGGTTAGTGAATAGCTGTCCAAAACCCTGTAATTTTTACGCAGCCTGTTGTTGATGTTGCGGATTAGGTTTTTGCTATCTGGATTTACCTTGTTGTTATAGGCATTACGGCAATAGTCGTTACAGAATTTTTTATCGATACGGCCCAAAACCTCCTTTCCACATTCCAGACATTGCTTTTTCATCCTATTGCCTATGGTAATTAAACTTTACCTCGTTGGTCGTTCCGTCATCTTCTTCAATAAGAACATACATGTTGATTTCTTTATCCGATACGTATTCTATGGTAAAATCATCAAAGAAAAGGCGGTTTTCTTCTACCTTCACCAATTTAAAATCGATGGTTTCGTCCTTTTCTTCCCATCCCTGCAGATTCGGGTCGAAATGTTTGAGTTGAAGAATTAAAGTACCGTCAGTTTCTAAAATATGTCCGAATTCGTAAAAACTTATGGTACCCTCTGCAACCAACCGAAATGAAAATAGCATAACGCCTCCCAATGGAGGACTCCAAATTTCTTCTGCGATACCCCCAAATGCTTCACCCTGCCAGTGACCTGCCAACCATTCTATACTGGTTAGATTCGCCTTCGGGCTTTCTCCATTTTCTTGAAAGGGTAGGGTATTTTGGGCTTGGACCCAAAAAGAACCAAATATGAGTAGTACGAAGAATTTCACAAAAAGTTATTTACAACAAGATACAAATTATCCGATTACAAACGACTTTAAGTTATTTTTCATAAAACTCAATAGGCAGATTATCTGGATCAGCAATAAAGGTGAATCGCTTTTGGGTAAATTTATCAATCCGAATAGGTTCTGCAACTACATCATGTTTTGCACAATGTTTAACTATTGTGTCAATATCAGGAACTTCAAATGCTAAATGTCGTAAGCCGCATGCTTCTGGTCTTGAGGGTCGTTTAGGTGGATTGGGAAACGAGAACAGTTCAATGATGTATTCACCATTTAAGGCCAAATCCAATTTATAGGATCGGCGTTCTTCCCGGTATATTTCCTGCATGATATCCAAACTAAGAACTTCCGCATAGAATTTTTTTGATACTTCATAGTTTGAACATATGATGGCTATGTGATGTACTTTGTTTAGCATTATGGTACAATCTTTAATTTATGTTTTTGAAGTAATCCAGATAGACCATCCTTAGAAAAAATAGCGCCAGTCAGTTTATTGTCCGATGGTTCAATAGTGAAATTATAGGCTGATTTAAAATCTGCTTTCTCAAGATTTGTCGAATAGAAAATGGCCCTTGTTAAATCACAGGTATCGAATAAAGTCTTACTTAAATCAGTATGTGAAAATTCTACCTCATGTAGTTTACAATCTACAAATGCAGTTCCTCCCAATTTTAAATAGGAAAAATTGGAAAAGTTGAGGTTACAATCCAGAAAGGAAAAATTCATCAAAAAAGCATTGCAGGTATGGAAGCCAAGCCCCATTAATTTACAATGTGAGAACGTGACTTCATTAAAAGTGCTGTTCACGATATTGCAATTACTTAAATTACAATCCATAAACTCACATTCCAGAAATACTTGATTGTCCAAATAACCATTAGAAAAATCACATCCTTCAAAGATGCAATTTTCATACTCAGCTCTTGGCAGCCGTGTTGCTGAAAACAGTTCTCCCTTATAGGTTTTATCGAGAATGAGTGTAGGCACCTTTCTTATTCTTCGGATAAAATTAGTGCCGGGATGCCAATACTTGTAAACGTTGTATTATAGTTTTCCATTTCTTTATCAATATGGCATCGTGCTCTTTCTTAAAGGTGCTCCACTGGCTTAATAGATCTTGAAGGCGAATTTTGGCCCCTTCGGTAACCTTTGGTTCAGCAACATCGATATAGCCCCTTAGTTTTAGTAGTTGTTTAATCATTTAATTTTAGGATGTTTTAGTTGTATTCAATGAGGTAACTATTTAAATAATAGATATTATAAATCATTTAAGAAATGTGAATTTGTAATTCATAAAAATCTAATCAAAAATAAACCTTACGGATCCTGCCGCACCGCCACCGCCAGTGCTTCCACTCAACGTATACGAGTAAATTCCTGGCGGAAACGAAGGTGTTGAGGTTGTTGGATTCTCCATCGGGCCAGCAGAAACGCTGTAGCTAGCACCATCAATTACAAAGGTTGTACTGGAACCTGTAGAACCCCCAAAAGCACCAACTTGAAAAACTCCTGAACCACAAGAAATAGTTACAGTTCCTGAGGCAAAGCTATCAGTATTATTGACGGTGTTATCGTCTGAAAAATTAGCTGAAGATGGTTCGATCAGGGTTACGGTAGCCGTATCCTCACCTCCGTTACCATCGGAAATGGTATAGGTAAAGGATGTATTAATACACGAACCACTTCTTGAGTACAAAAATCCATTTCCACTTTCAACGACAGATCCTTGAGCAGGTTGGGTCAAATCAATTATAGATAAAGGATCGTTGTCAGGATCAGTGTCATTTGTTAGTGCATCAATGAACGTTGTTGGGTTCACTCCAACAGATCTGGAATCGTCATTGGCAACAGGTGGTTGATTGGTTGATCCCAGACCTGTCACTATTACGGTCACTGTCGCAGGA
>JBARCC010000527.1:0-1676 GCA_049793635.1 Maribacter sp.
AAAAGAGAGAATAGAAAAGTGAAATTTTAGGATTTTGGGAGTTATCAATGCAATCCTAATCTTTTAAAATTAATTTTAGCAACCATTAACCATTAACCATTAACCACTAACGACTATCCCACTAACTCACTATCTCACTACCTTCATTCGTCATAACCATACTTTTTATCCAGTTTGTTCATTAGCCGTACGTACACGAAGATGAGGATGACGAACACATAAATCGATCCCTGTTGGGCAAACCAAAAGCCCAATTTAAAACCACCTATTTTGATGGAGTCCAAAGCATCTTTAAATAGGATTCCTGCACCAAATGAAACGAGAAACCAGATGGATAATAATAGGAAGAGATATTTGACATTCCGCTTCCAATATGCGGTCGCTTTTTTCTGCTTTTCGAACATGCTTGACGGGTTTACATCACTTGAATGGATTAAAGTAGGTAAAAAAGTTCAATTCGGTAAATAAACTACGCCGCTTGAAGAATCTTTCTTGGCACCCGTAACCGATGAAAGCACGTTGATCTGTTGTTCTATCCGCAGCACGCCCATGAGTGCGAAAATCAAGGCTTCCTTAAATTCTATGGTGATGGTATCGGGAACGATAACTTCGGTTTGGGTACCTAGTTTTTCCTGTAAGGTCTCGATCAAAAAGGCGTTCAGTGCTCCGCCGCCGGTGACCAGCAGGCGTTGTTTTTCATTGCTGGAATTCAGGGCGACCTGCTGCGCAACCTTATCGCAAATATGATGTATGCTGGTATGCAGCAAGTTTTCCAATGTATCTGTAGTTTGGTCCACGATGGGGACCACTTCCGCTAAAAACCATTCATAGCCGATGGATTTTGGATGGGGAAGAAGGTAGTATTGTAAGTCGTTCAAACGCTTTAACATGCTTTCGTTCACTATTCCGCTTCGCGCCAACTGCCCGTTTTCGTCATACTGTACATCCACTTTACGGGTAATGTAATTCAAGATCATGTTCGCAAGACCGATGTCGTAGGCAATGCGTTTGTCCTTCACCTCGAAGGAGATATTGCTAATACCACCCAAATTGAGGCAAAAATCAAATTCGCTAAAAAAGAGGCGATCACCAATGGGTACCAACGGGGCTCCTTGCCCACCCAGCGCTAGGTCATTCGTTCTAAAATCACTGATAACCATATGGCCGCTGGCGTTTGCCAAATGGTGTCCTGAGCCGATCTGAAACGTAACGCCCATTTTCGGTCGGTGGTGGGTGGTATGTCCATGACTGGCAATACAATCCACTATTAACTCGTACTCCTGTATAAACGCCAAGGCCTGTTCGCCCAACCAAGTTCCGTAAATGTTATGGAGTTCGATGAGCTTTTCAGCGGAAAGTGAAATTGCATCCCTTAGTTCATCGAGCATTTCAGGGGTATAGGAAACACTTTTGGTGTTCTTGATTTCGAACTGCCAAAGCCCTTTTTTGTTCCAAATATGACAATATGCGAGGTCGAGTCCATCTAAGGAGGTGCCAGACATGAGGCCGATGATTTTGTGAATTTTCAACATGGTTTCAATGTATAAATAATCGATATGGGCTGCTTGTTATCATTCGTTACTTCTCGTACCTCAACCGTTCTTAATCCGGCATGTTCGAAAACGGTAATCCAATCTGCAAAAGTTCGTGCAAACCAAGAATGTCCATCCTTGAAC
>JBARCC010000528.1:0-2353 GCA_049793635.1 Maribacter sp.
TGTTTTGTAAATACTGAATTAGAAATGAATCGTCACCCCCATTTGCCCCGGACCAAAGTTGAGGTTCCAACTTACCATTTTTTCTCTTTTGTTATATTTTTCGTCGTATTTCTTATCCAGATATTTATCGATCGATTCTACCGTAGCAATACTAATAGCAAAGGCAAAAACCATATCGCTTAACCAGTGTTGACCATCCCAAACTCTTGAAATTCCTGGGATGGCCCCTACCGTGTAGATTCCTGCCTTAACCCAAGGATTTTCAAATTGTTTTGCAATGGCATATGCGTTGGTAAAAGCCAACAACGCATGACCCGATGGAAACGAATGAAAGTTTCTACTGGGATTAAAGGGGTCGAAAGTATCTTTCCCTAATTCAGCTAGAGGTCGAGCCCTTCCTACTACAGATTTTAAGACTTGCTGCAAAAGACCTGCGGAGGTTGCGGAGGAAATTAATAAGACCCCGGTACGGCGCAGTTTTTCATTTTTGGTGATCAAGCCGGCCAAATAAACACCTGAAGTCGCTATATAATTATTTTCGGGACTACCGTATAATTCCCCATAGTCACGGATCCATTTTGGAACTCCCTCCCGATTATTGCGAATAAATCTTGAGGTGTCATCATCGGTCAAATACACCAATCCTGTACCCCCAACGACCGCCCCCAATTGTGCCCATTGTTCGCCTTGCCAATGCAGTGGCCGTGCGTAAGAATAACCGACTCCCTTAAACATATTGCCAAGGTCGTAGGTGAACATATTCCAACGGGTATCGGTGGTGTCACTTACCACATCCTGTGAATGCATTATTGTGCAAAAGAGCACACTTAGAGTTAAAAGAATCTTGTTCATGGATCAAAGTTAAAAATCTGTTTTTTCTTAAAATAATCGTAAACGTTCAATTTTGAGTGCTAAAAAGAATTGAATGCCACTAAAAATATAAGGATTGAGCGGTTCTGAACGTATTGGCATGTGCTTCCACGATGATTTTGAAATCTGGGGAATATCCACCGCCCATACTGCATTGAACAGGAATTTTATGGTGTTGGCAAGTCGACAGTACGTAAGCATCCCGCTGCTTACATCCTTCCAAACTTAGACCAAGCGTACCTAATTTATCGCTGGCAAGAACGTCGACTCCGCAAAGGTAAAAAATGAAATCGGGCTGCACGGTATCCAGTAGTTTCGGAAGGTTTTCCTTTAGGATGGATAAATAGGAGGCATCATCCGTGCCTTTTTCGAGCGCAATATCTAAATCTGAGGTTTCTTTTTTAAATGGATAGTTGGATGCCCCGTGCATGGAAAAGGTAAAAACATCCGTATCGTTTTGGAATATTTCAGCGGTTCCATTGCCTTGATGTACATCGAGATCAACAATCAGTATCTTTTTGGCCAGGCCTTTTCCGAGCAGATATCTTGCGCCAATGGCCTGGTCGTTCAACATACAAAAAGCTTCGCCACGATTACTGAACGCATGGTGCGTTCCGCCCGCTATGTTCATGGATATGCCATGCGATAAGGCAAAATCACATCCTTTGAGGGTCCCATCGGCGATGATACGCTCCCGTTCCACCAGGTCCTCCGACAACGGAAATCCTATTTTCCGCGATGCCTTTGGGGATATCTTCATGTTCAAAAGGTCATAAAAATATTCGGGGTCATGGGCCGCTAAAATGTATTTGTCATTGGGCACTTCGGGTTCAAAAAAATTGGCTTCCGAACAGGTTCCTTCATGTATCAACTGCCGGGGCAACAGGTCGTATTTGATCATGGGAAACCGATGGCCCTCTGGCAGCGGATGTTTATAGATGGGATGGAAGGCTATTTTTAGCATCGTAGGATCGTAAGGCTGCAAAAATACCAAAACCTGAATTATCTTTGCGATTATGGGTTCTACAATTACCACGGATATTGAAAAGTGCAAGAGACTCTTGAGCCAAGGCGAACTGGTGGCAATACCGACCGAAACCGTGTACGGTCTCGCGGCGAACATTTTTAATGAGGATGCCGTACAACGCATCTTTCAGGTAAAGGGTCGCCCATCGTTTAATCCCTTGATCGTGCATATCCATGATAGGGGCCAGTTAGGGCTGCTGACCACCCATGTTCCCAAGAGCGCCTATGCATTGGCCGAAGCGTTTTGGCCGGGATCGTTGACCTTGGTATTGCCGAAACAAGATTCCGTACCTATGAGCATCACGGCAGGGAAGGACACGGTGGCCGTACGAATGCCCAACCACCCGTTGGCATTGGAGCTTCTGCAGGGCCTTTCTTTTCCCATCGCGGCCCCTAGTGCGAATCCTTCAACTCGGGTCAGCCCGACCTCTGCAGCACATGTGGAACACTATTTTGG
>JBARCC010000529.1:0-7181 GCA_049793635.1 Maribacter sp.
GAACACGCGCTTTAGGAAATGTAGGAGGCCAGTTGGCAGAAACCGCATTTAGACCAGAAAGCGGCATCGTTCCCGAAGGAGTTATAAATACAGGGACTACTGAAAGTCCGGTTTTTACTCCAAATTCGGTCGCTGTTAGTGCCGAGAGTTATTACCGTCAGTTTTATGATCGTAACCATGAGGAAAACAATACCTATGACGCTTCCTTTTTGAAACTCAGACAGGTTTCCATCGGGTATACGTTTGACAACCTAAACGTGTTCAAACAAAACGCAAGCTTAAACCTTTCCTTAATCGGTAGAAACCTTTTTGCGATTACAGAAAATCCACATTTCGATCCAGAACAACTAGCAGTTCAAGGCAATGGTTTTATAAGTGGTGTTGAGGATATGTCGTATGCCACTACAAGGAGTATCGGGTTTAAAGCTGGATTTAATTTTTAAGAAAAACAAGATGAACGCACTATATAGAATATCCTCCCCTAACCCCTCCGAAGGAGGGGGATTTGCTTATCGATTAATTTTAAAAACTTTAAGTAAAACAATTTTTCTGTTGATCACTAAAAGTGTTAACATGTCTCAATTTCAAATCATATCAAAAAGGAAACTCCCTCTCCTTGGGAGAAGGCTGGGGAGAGGACTTTTGTATTCGAGTTTTGCCTTTATACTTTTATCCTCCTGCACCAACGATTTCGAAGAAATCAATACCAATACCAATTCCCCCGTTACCGTTCAACCAAGTCTGCTGTTACGGCAAGTGATTTATGATTATGGGGAGCAGATGTCTTATGAAGGTTTTACGGCCGGAAATTTATTGGGTCAGTATACTACGGCGTTGGATTTTAATTTATTCGATAGGCATAACCTGAAATCGCCACAATTAGGTGGCAACCCTTGGCCCATTTTCTATCAAAATCTTAGGGACAATGAAATCATATTGACCCTCTCCCAAGAAAATCCGGCATTTTCGGTGTATGAGGGACCTTCCAGGATATTAAAAGCCTATATGGCCGCTGCTTTGACCGATTTATTCGGAGATGTTCCCTATACCGAAGCATTCACTGGTAGTACGGGTACCGTCACTCCAGTGTATGACTCACAGGAATCCATTTATATGGATGTCGATGGAGTTTTGGACAATTTAGATAAAGGGATTTTGGCGATTCAAGAATACAGCGGCACTATTGCTTTGGAAGGTGATATTCTGTTCGAGGGTGATTTGGATGGATGGCTTCGTTTTGCGAATTCCCTCAAAATTAAATACCTGATGCGCATTTCAGCGAAAATGGATGTTTCTGCCCAGTTACAGGCCATCGTGTCCGAAGGAAATTTTATTAAAACGAATAGTGAAAATGCTAGTTATGATTTTACGGATGGGGAACCGAATAATTTTAGATTGGCGCGTTTACGGATCGGCGATTTCAACAATTTTGTAATGTCGGAGACCATGGAGGAAATTCTGTCCGACTTAAACGACCCAAGAATTGCAAGACTGTTCCGTCCATTCAGCAATAGCACAACGGGAGCATTCAACGGATTGCTGAACGGGATAGATGCCACTCAAAACGCGGCTACCCTATCCGATTATTCATTGGCAGGCACCATTTTCAGGGAAACCACAGGATTACTGGATGCCAACTTTATGACCAGTATGGAAACGCACTTTCTATTGGCCGAAGCGGCACAAAAAGGATTGATTACAGAAGATGCACAAACGCTATATGCCATAGGAGTAACACAAGCGTTCGATTATTGGCAGGTACCGTTACCTGAAACGTATTTGTTAACGGATGCCGCATTCTCCAACGGTGACCCTATGGAAAACATCATTACCCAAAAATGGATCGCTAATATGATCAACGGCTATGAAGGTTGGATAGAATACAGGAGAACGGGATTTCCGGTATTAAAAACGATATCCGCCAGTCTAAACGATAATCTGATTCCTGTACGTATGCCATATCCTGCTGAAGAAGAAGCGTT
Organism: Maribacter sp.; assembly: GCA_049793635.1. Taxonomy (GTDB): domain Bacteria; phylum Bacteroidota; class Bacteroidia; order Flavobacteriales; family Flavobacteriaceae; genus Maribacter. The sequence continues at coordinate 1,983 of JBARCC010000529.1, forward strand.
GAACAGCGTCAACTATTCGGATGCTGCCAGCAAAACGGATGGGAATAGTATTAATGTCAATGTTTGGTGGGATGAAGCCCCCTAGCCCCCAAAGGGGAAATCCTTATTCGGGCGTAGAACATTCTTGCTCTCAAAAGGAGAGCATTTGTTCGGCACCATAAGAGTAAAAGAACTATAAATGTATACGATGATTGATAAGGCTATTTTAGCACTAATAGAAACTCCCCCTTTAGGGGCTGGGGGGCTTTCAGGGGGGCTTCAATGGGGCTTGATCATAGCGTCAAGCGTCCTTTTGTTCGTAATCTCTCCCTTGGCTAAAAATACCAATCAGTTTTTTAAGGCAGTTCAAAATAAAAAAACTCCGAATACCTTTATGCTCATGGGCAGTCTGATCATCTCTTGGATCTTCGCAAAAAGTATCACCAATGCGGCCAATCTAGGTCTCGAGTTTGGCATAGTAGGTGGAGTTGCCTATGCCGGCTACTACCTTTCGTTTGCGGTTGCAGGCATTGTAATTTATAAAATGCGGTTGTATGGAAAATATACCAGTATCCATCATTTTCTTTCGTCAAAGTTTGGTAACACCGCAGTTTCGGTCTTTTCCATTTTAATCGCAATTCGGTTATTCAATGAAGTTTGGAGCAACACGATGGTCATAGGCTCTTATTTTGGGGATATGGGGTCCAACGCCTACTATTGGTCTATTTTGGTATTTACGGGCTTGACGCTGGCTTACGTTATAAAAGGGGGAATGAGCAGCTCTATTTTTACCGATGTTATCCAAATGGGGCTATTTGCAGTGCTACTTATGGTAGTATTGTTCACTATTTTTGGAAAAGAGACCTCGTTTACGGTAAACGAAGTGGCGGTTTCCGGAGTTTGGTCTTTCGAAATGGGTTTGAATTTATTATTCGCAGCACTGCTCCAATCCTTTAGTTATCCTTTCCATGATCCAGTGCTAACGGACAGGGGCTTTTTAAGCAGCCCGAAAGTCACTCTAAAAAGTTTTCTAGGAGCGAGTGTATTTGGCGCTATCTGTATCATCTTGTTCAGCATCATCGGTGTTTATGCAAAATCACAGGGAATGCAGGGCCAAGCAGCGGTGGAAGTCGGCATGGCGTTTGGAGTGGTAATTCTATTGGTTATTAATTTTATCATGATTACCTCAGCGGCATCCACGTTGGATTCTACCTTTTCATCCTTTTCAAAATTGATAGCCATTGATCTGAATGTCGGCCAAACCCTAAAAATTGGCAGATGGTCCATGGTAATCATTGCGGTATTAGGAACAATACCCGTATTTTTGGACGCTGAAATTTTATCGGCTACTACCATTAGCGGAACCATGGTCATCGGGCTAACCCCTGTCTTTTTGTTTTGGAAGGGCAAGGCACCGAAAATCAGTTTTCACCTTAGTGTTTTTAGTGGTATTGTATTTGGTTTTTTAGTGCTTTTCAATTGGTTTCCGAAACGTTTGGTGTATACCTCCGGCAAATATGCCGAGTTGCTCTGGATTAATTTCTGGGGTATCGGTTTTTGTATTTTAGTATATTTTATTCCCACATGGCTAAAGAAATAATGCATATCGGTAAGAAAACAGGAACGCTATTGCTCTTTGGTGGAGTATATAGCAACCTGCAGGCATTGGAAAAATTAATTGCTATTGCCGAGATGGAGCACATCCCACCAGAGAACTGCATCTGCACGGGAGATATTACGGGATATTGCGCCCAACCCGAGGAAACCGTTCAGCTTTTCAGAAAATGGGGTGCGCTGAGTATTTCCGGGAATGTGGAATTACAACTGGCAAGTGATAGCGAGGACTGCGGCTGTGAATTTAAATCGGGTAGCCGTTGTGATGATTTTTCTAAAATGTGGTTCCCCTATACCAAACGACATTTAAGTCAAGATTCCATCAATTGGATGGCAACGCTGCCAGAGCATATCAGTTTCGATTATGCGGATAAAAAAGTGACGGTCGTCCACGGAAACTTCGGTAATACATCAGAATTTATATTTGAATCCAACGCCGATGATAGTAAGCAACGGTGTTTCGAAGAGACCAATAGTGATGTAATCATCGCCGGGCATTGTGGACTGCCCTTTCATCAAGCCATAAAGGGCAACTTATGGTTGAATCCTGGGGTAATCGGTATGCCTGCGAATGACGGTACACCGCGCGTTTGGTGCATGATTCTTGAAAAAGAACATGAAACCGTTAAATATACCCATCGGTCTTTTCAGTATGATGCGAAAACTGCTCAAAAGTTAATGTATGCCGATCACTTGCCCGAAGCCTATGGCGATACGTTGACCTCTGGCGTTTGGGACAATATGGAAATTCTTCCTGAAATTGAAAAAATGGGACAGGGCATTCCCATCAATTTTAATGATACACAACAACCTTTAACAGAAACTAAAACACAAAAAAAAATGGCAAATACCTATTATGACCCTGCAGATTTAAGAAAATTCGGCAAGATTACGGAATGGAGCGAGGAACTGGGCACAAAATTTTTTGACTATTACGGTAAAGTGTTCGAAGAAGGCGCACTCACTGCCAGGGAGAAATCCCTGATTGCTTTAGCCGTTTCCCATGTGGTCAAATGCCCCTATTGTATAGACGCCTACACCAAGGATGGCTTGCAAAAGGGGATTACAAAAGAAGAAATGATGGAAGCCGTGCACGTGGGTGCCGCCATTGAGAGTGGGGCAACCTTGGTACATGGCGTACAGATGATGAACAAGTATGACAAGTTATCCATGTAAATTTCGTTGACGGTTGTTCGTTGTTCGCAGTTTTGCGTAACGTTCAATTTCCTGCAATGAATATACCCAAGAAAAGTAGAAATGATTAAAAATTGAAAAGAGACTAAAGTACCATAGGTCTTAAAAGCTAAAGCAAGATGTATTAGAGTACATTCTTACCTGCCACCAGCAGGGTTGTAAAGCTATTTGAGAACAATTGAAACAATAAAGTTGATTTGTTATTTATTTTTAAAGCACAACTAGGTAGCTACGAAAAACGAACAACAATCAACGCACAACTAAAAAAGAATGGCTACAAAATCATTAAAAGCAAAAGGAGACGAATTAGCAGTTTCCAACAAACAATTGGAAATCCTTAACGGCGGAATCTTTGCGGATGGGGAACTTCCCTATTTCAAGGACAAAATCGCACAAATAGGGCATTTTCCCCTACGTCCAAAAAAGTTGGAAATTCTTCAGCTTAACTTAGGCTATATGTGCAACCAAGTCTGTGAGCATTGTCACGTGGACGCCGGCCCTGACCGAAAGGAAATCATGACCCGTGATACCATGACCCAATGTTTGGAGGTCATTAAAAATACCGGTGCACATACCTTGGATCTCACCGGTGGTGCTCCAGAAATGAATCCAGACTTCGAATGGTTCGTAGAGGAAGCGTCAAAAGCCGGAATCAAAGACTTTATCGTACGCTCTAACCTTACCATCATAAGGGCGAATAAAAAATACCATCACTTACCGGACTTCTTTAAAACGCACAACGTCCATGTCATCTCGTCAATGCCACATTGGACCAGGGGTAAAACCGATAAGCAACGCGGCGAAGGGGTATTCGATAAATCCATAAAGGCCTTACAAGAACTCAATGCAAGAGGTTATGGGATGCCCGGCAGCGACTTACGCCTAGACCTGGTATACAACCCATCAGGCGCTTATTTACCAGGTGACCAGGCCGCTATGGAAAAGGACTTTAAAAAAGCCTTAAAGGAGGATTTTGACATTCAATTCCATAACCTGTTCGCCATCACCAATTTGCCTATCGCTAGATTTTTGGATTATTTGATCGCCTCGGAGAACTATGATGACTATATGTACGCATTGGTAGATGCCTATAATCCATCAGCCGTAGCCAATGTGATGTGTACCAACACCATTTCCATTAGTTGGGACGGGTGGCTGTACGATTGTGATTTTAACCAAATGTTGGATTTAAAAGTGGCCAGTAAGGTGAAACACATCAAAGATTATAACGAGGATGTACTTAACGATAGGAATATCATTATTTCCCAACACTGTTATGGTTGTACCGCCGGGGCGGGAAGTAGCTGCCAAGGGACTGTGGCTTAACGTTAAAATGAATACGATGAGCTACTTAGAAGCGACCAACGATTTATATAAACAAGCGGCGTTGACCCCAGATGTTGGGTTGTGCTGCACTACGAACCCTATTTGGGAATTACCGGGATTGAAAATTCCAAAAATAATGCAGGAGATGAACTACGGCTGCGGAAGTACCGTTCATGCTAGGGATTTATCTAAAAATCCAAAAATACTCTATGTGGGTGTCGGCGGTGGAATGGAATTATTGCAGTTCGCTTATTTTAACCGTCAAAAAGGGGGTGTTATCGGAGTGGATGTCGTAGATGAAATGTTGGAGGCAAGTAGGAAAAATTTTAAGGTCGCCGAAGAGCTGAACCCTTGGTTCAAATCAGAATTCGTAGATTTAAAAAAAGGTGATGCCCTACATCTCCCTGTGGAAGATAACAGTATCGATGTTGCCGCTCAGAACTGCTTGTTCAATATCTTTAAGGAGCAAGACCTTAAGCGAGCCATAGAGGAAATGTACCGCGTTCTTACCCCTCAGGGAAAATTAGTGATGAGCGATCCCACCTGTGAACAGGAAATGAACGACACTTTGCGCAACGATGATCGACTTCGGGCACTTTGCCTAAGCGGTAGTCTGCCCATTCAAAAATATGTGAAAGCACTAACCGATGTCGGTTTTGGAACCATTGAGATAAGGGCTAGAAAACCCTATCGGATATTGGCTCCAGGCACCTACCCTACGGATGAATTGATTTATATCGAGTCCATTGAAGTCGCCGCAATCAAGGATGCGATGCCTGCTGATGGCCCTTGTATTTTTACAGGTAAAGCGGCTATATTTTATGGTGAAAAGGATTATTTTGACGATGATAAAGGCCATATTCTTCTAAAAAATCAGCCCCTAGCGATTTGTGATAAAACTGCGGCTGCCTTGGCTGCGCTCGATAGAAAAGATATTTTTATAAGCGAATCGACATTTCATTATGATGGTGGCGGTTGCTGCTGATATAGACCTTCGTTTGATTTTAAGTAAAAAAGGTTCCAGTGCTGTGCGATTTTACGGAACTGAAATCATTTTAGTTAGCATTTTTTTTTACATACGAAGCC
>JBARCC010000530.1:0-1686 GCA_049793635.1 Maribacter sp.
ATATATAATTTTATCGCCGCGATCATAAAAAGGGATACGATTGCGTAATCCCAATTGCCGGTAAGGTCGAAAATGCTTCCGAAAAGCATAGGGCCTGTCGCTGCCACTAAATAGCCCACCGATTGGGCCATGCCCGAAAGTTCGGTAGCCCCTTCCGTATCTTTCGAACGCAATACCAAAAAGAGGAGTGCCAGGCCAAAAGTACCTCCTAAGACGATGCCTAGAAGGGAGACCCAAATCGCTATAGGTCCAAAATCGGGCAGTAAGATACCCATAAGGCTAATGACCTCCAACAGTACCAGCACGACAACGATACCACGTTGGTTCTTTTGTTTTTCGGCCAGATAGGGAACAGAAATCGACCCAATGATACCGGTGGCCTGGGAGAGCGAAAGCATCCACCCGGCGAAGGACGCATCATATCCCCTACTTTGTAGAATCACCGGCAACCAGGCCAGAATAATGTAGAACACCATAGACTGTAGCCCCATGAAAAGCGCAACTTTCCAAGCCAACATAGAGCTCCCCAATTTTTTCATGGAGGCTCGGAAACTGCGACCGCTCGCGCTTTTCGTAAGTTTCTTTGCTTGGGGCATCCACATAAAAATAGCAGCAAATGAAACCACCCCCCACGCCAGCAATGCCCCACGCCAACCCAAATTGAAATCCTGCGCTAAAGGAACACTGATGCCCGCAGCGGTTGCTGCTCCCAACGCCATTACGCTGCTGTACATGCTGGTCATAAACCCTGAATGCTCGCTAAAGTTGCGTTTGGTAAGACTTGGTAAAAGCACATTGCCGAAAGCGATGGCAATCCCCAACAACAGGGTACCCAGATATAATGCGGGTATCCAGTCAACGAACCTAATGGCGATTCCAAGGGTCAACAAGACCATCGCTCCCAATAAAGTTCCCCCGATCCCGAAACGTTTGGTGAACAGCGGGGTCAAGGTAGAAACCACACCAAAGGCGAGTAATGGCAGGGTAGTCAACAGGCCCAGCATTGCGTTTGACAGACCGGTAGCCGACCTAATGTCTTCGACCAGCGGACCTACACTGGCCAACGCAGGGCGTAGGTTGATGGCGATAGCGATAATACCTACAATCAATAGAAAGGAATACGTTGATGAGGTACCCTTCGGGGTTGTTTTTGACATTAAAAATGATGGCTTAAAAACGTGCAAAATTACCTAAAGGAATGGAGTAACCAATGTTGAATCTCTAAATTCGCAAAGAATCTCATGAATCACTATTACTCAACGCATAACGGCGCGCGATGGTATCCAAACACTAATATCTAGCGGTGCAGAAGTTCGTTGTTTACAACTTTTAAACGGTTATTCAACTAGGCGGTTAGAGAGGATTTACATTTTTGGATCTACAGCCTTCGATAGCGTCTGCCTGGCTCTTTTTCGTTCCCGTTTTTTGAGAAATCGAATGGTGAAGTAGGTGAGGGTCAATAGAAAAATACCAAACAGAAAATAGCGTCCTTCATTTTCTAGACTGAGTTTGACTTTTAACCAATGGGTATTGTATGCCAACAGCGATATCGTCCCCAACATCCATAAATAAGAGGTGTTGTATTCTTTGTAGGCCACCTTTTTAAGGTTAAAATCAGTTTCATTGAAGGTGTTGCGAATGCCTTTCAGCTGGGGTATCCATCGGTTTACTTTTGAGCAATACTTG
>JBARCC010000531.1:0-4225 GCA_049793635.1 Maribacter sp.
CCTGTTTTGTATTGGTGGGGACCCATCAATTTTTAACGGAGCACAGAAATCTGGTAAAACACATTTTGGAAATCATCAATACCTATACGATAGAATTCAAACAGATTCCAAGTATCGACAGAACCTTCGCAAATCGTTACCGACAACGCTTGGACGATATTCAGATCTGGTTACAATCGACCCAATGGAGCCAATCCCAATTGAAACCTGCCACGTTGGCTAAAGTGCAAGAAACCTTAAGAGCCCTGAAATTGATTGACACTCTCTTGCCCCATCACGACATACTGGACTAATGCGAGTTTACCCCTTCGTGGAAGTGTTTTTGAATCAATTTTTTAATGGTATCGTCCGATAAGGGTTTTTGGGAAAAGTCCGCAATGTGTACGTTGGTCTTGGCGCGGTCCTTATCCTCTTGATTATCGCTAATGGTCACCAATACGATGGTAATCTGATCTTTGATGTGTTGAGGAACATGCTCTTCATAGGCGGACATGAACTGCCAGCCATCCATCACGGGCATTCTTAAATCTAAGAGCACCATACACGGCAGTTGCAATTGTTCCTGACCTTTGCCCAGGATAAAATCTAAGGCTTCCTGTCCGTTCAGCGCCGCATTTACGTCAACATCCAAGTTTAATTTATTAATAAAAATGGAGTGGAGAAAGTTGCTTGCCTCATCGTCATCTACCAGTAAAATTGAATTCAACATGTCTACATTGTTCATATCGGGGGATTTAATTGATTACAAAGTTTGAATACGTTCCGTTCGGAAGAATTGTAATTGAATAACTTACCTAAGGATGGATTTATTGTCTTTCTCCGCTAATATTTGATTACATAATGAAAAATGGTTGTTTCCAAACCAAAACCCTCGATTGGCACTCAAGGGAGATGGATGCCCAGAGGTTAAAATATGGTGCCTACTCGCATCGATTAGTTTTGCTTTCTTTTTAGCAAAACCTCCCCAAAGTAAAAAAACCAGGTTGTTTTTTTCCTTTGATAGGGTTTCGATCACCGTGTCGGTAAACGTTTCCCATCCTTTTTTCTGATGGCTTCCTGCCTCGTGGGCCCGTACGGTAAGGGTAGCATTCAGCAATAGTACCCCTTGCTCGGCCCATCGCTCCAGATTTCCGCTTTTAGGATACGGAATTCCCAAATCGGTCTCAATTTCCTTAAAAATGTTGATGAGCGAAGGCGGGTGGGGTATCCCATCCTGTACAGAAAAACATAAGCCGTTGGCCTGACCCTTTCCGTGATAGGGATCTTGACCGATGATGACCACTTTTGCCTTATCGAAGGGACAATGGTCAAAAGCAGCAAAAATAGCCGGACCTTTTGGATAACACGTATGTTGAGCATACTCCAGTTTTACGAACTCCGTGAGTTCTTTAAAATAGGGTTTTTCAAATTCCGGTTGCAAACGTGTTTTCCAACTTTCGTGAATATTGATGGACATAAGCGGTAGATTACATTTTAAGCGACTTCAAAACTACGACGATCAAAAAACAAATACGTGCCCTCGGTTCACTTTTTAGGGGATACGCGTTCAGTAAAAACGTTGGGGGGAAGAAAATGATGGGGTAACCATGAACCCTGTCTTAGCACTTCAACAATTTTCGGTATATCGCCTCCAAGCCGTACCTTTGTTCCTTACAAAATCGAACGTGGCGAACATACATTCCAAAACTTTACAAGACTTAGAATTTCCATCCGTATTAAAACAAGTTGCAGCGCGTTGCAATACCGAACTCGGTAAAGAGGCCGCTTTAGAAATCGTACCGTATACCGACATCGAAAATACCAAGATAGCCCTTGGGAAAACGGCGGAATACCTTTCATCGCTCATCAGCGAAAACCGCGTACCCAATCACGGATTTGATGCAATACATGCAGATCTAAGGCTGCTCAAGATTGAAAATACCACGCTTGAACTACAGGGCTTCAAACGTATTGCAAGCATCTGCACTACCGTGGCCCAGCATCAGAAATTCTTTAAAAAGTTCAAGGAATATTATCCGCTATCGTATGATTTTGCACATACGATGGAGCTAAATACCGAAATTCCCGACCTGATCAACAACGTCATCGACCGCTTTGGCGAGGTAAAGGACAATGCTTCCGATACCTTGTTCAGCATCCGAAGACAAATGAACCAAGTACGGGGAAAAATCAGTCAAAGCTTTGGTTCGGCCCTGAACATGTACCAAGCCTCCGATTACTTGGACGAGATACGGGAATCCGTTGTCGAAAACCGAAGGGTATTGGCCGTGAAGGCCATGTACCGGAAAAAAGTAAAGGGCTCGGTGATGGGAACTTCGAAGACCGGCAGCATCGTATACATAGAGCCGGAAGTAGCGTTGAAGTATAGCAGGGAACTCAATAACCTGGAATTCGAGGAAAAAGAGGAAGTACAACGCATACTCAAGCAACTGACCAATCAAGTCAGGCCCTTTAGAACGCTCTTGATGGAATATCAGGACTATTTGACACAGGTGGACATTACTGCTGCAAAAGCAAAGTATGCGGATGAAATCAATGCCCTGTTACCCACCATAAATATGCACGATCGCCTGTACCTTCGTGATGCTTTTCACCCGTTACTTTTTCTGAACAACCTTCGAAAAGGGGAAAAGACGTTCTCCCAGACCATTGAGCTCCATCCAGAAAATAGAATCATCGTAATTTCCGGGCCTAATGCGGGCGGTAAGAGCATCACTCTAAAAACCATCGGCCTTTTACAGGTTATGCTTCAAAGTGGGATGCTAATTCCCGTTCACGAACGCAGTGAAGTATGCTTTTTTGATAAAATCCTTACGGACATAGGAGACAACCAAAGTATTGAAAATCATTTAAGTACCTATAGTTACCGGCTTAAGAACATGAACCAGTTTTTGAAAAGGTGCGATGACCGTACACTCTTCTTGATCGACGAATTTGGCACGGGCAGCGATCCCGAACTTGGAGGTGCTTTGGCAGAGGCCTTTCTAGAGGTATTCTATGAACGGGGTTCGTATGGGGTCATCACTACCCACTATGCCAATTTGAAAGCCTTGGCCAACGAATTGCCGCATGTAACGAATGCCAACATGCTTTTCGATGGCCGCACCTTGGAGCCCACCTTTCAATTGATCTTAGGGCAAGCAGGCAGTTCGTTTACGTTTGAGGTCGCACAAAAAAACGGTATCCCCTACTCGCTCATCAATAAGGCTAAGAAGAAGATAGAGCGCGGCAAAGTACGGTTTGATGCCACTATTGCCAAATTACAAAAAGAACGCAGCAAAATGGCGGAAACGGGCTCTAGACTGAAAGAGGAGGAGTCCAAGGCACGGGAGGAAGCAATGCGGTTGGAAAAATTGAATGCCAAAGTGAAGTCCAAATTAGAGAACTATCAGGAACTGTACGATCATGACCAACGCATGATCGTATTGGGGAACAAGGTGAACGTTGCCGCCGACAAGTATTTTCAGGATAACAAAAAACGACCATTGGTATCCGAATTGATACGTATCGTTGAAACCGAGAATAGTAAACGCAAAAAGAAAACTGCCAATCAAGCAAAGGCCGAACGTGCGAAAAAGGCCGAAATAGCCGAAGAAGCGCAGAAAGAGGTAAGCGTTATCCGCGAAAAGAAAAAGGTTGAAAAGAAAAAAGCGGTACACAAAGAAAAGCAAACCCCACGACCCGTACTCGCCATCGGAGACCGGGTGCGTATGCATGATGGAAAAGCGGTCGGGAGTATCGATTCCCTTGAAAAAGGGAAGGCCATTGTCAACTATGGTATGTTCACGACCAATGTGAGTGTTGACCAGTTGGAACTGGTCGAAAGAAAAAAATAGCCTTGTTATCCAGGAGCTTAAAAAATATCGTATACGATTTTATTAAACGTTTACGTTTTGCTTTTGTCCCTGTTATCGGGGGATTGCAAAGACCCCAAAGGTCGTCTAGACCTTTGGGGTCTTTACTATTTCAGTGTCCCAGATATTATTAAAGCAATTTCGAAAAAACCTTATTATGAAAACGACATCTTCCCATTCTAAACTCTTATTAGTTTCTTTTATGTAGCACTTGCATGCAACCCACGTGTCGAGCGGTTTTACGAAAGACTTCATTGGAGTTAAAATCGGTATCGTCCGAATACGAATTCCGACGTATCTTTGCAGCGTGGAAGCTCAAAAAAAAATAATTCTATTCGATGGTGTATGCAATCTTTGCAATGGCGCCATAC
>JBARCC010000532.1:0-4130 GCA_049793635.1 Maribacter sp.
ATATGGCCTCTACCACTAAAGCCATGGTCGCCATCGCTATGGGCATGTTGGTAGATGACGGAAAATTGAACTGGGATGACAAGGTGGTGGACCATCTCCCCTATTTCAAATTGTCGGACCCCTACATCACCGCAGATGCGCGGGTAAAAGATGTATTGACCCACAACTTGGGTATCGCCAATGCGGATGCCTTATGGCTTGTGGACAGCCTTTCTACCCAAGAAACCATAAAAAGATTCCAGTTTGCGAAAAAAACCTATCCTTTGCGGGGCGGCTTTACCTATCAGAACATCATGTATGCTGTCGCTGGCGAGCTTATTGCTAAGGTGAGCGGAAAACCATGGAACGAATTCGTGACCGAACGCATATTCCAACCTTTGGGCATGACAAGGACCCAGGCCGTGGCACGGGATATTTTCAAGGCAGGCAACTATGTAACGCCTTATTTGGATGATCCCGAGGACGGCGTGGTAGAAGTGGAGTATGGCTTTTCCGATCAAATAGGTCCGGCAGGGATGATCTGCTCCACGGCGAAGGACATCTCCAAGTACTTGACGTTCTTGGTCAATGACGGCATACATGCGTCCGATACCTTGGTACGACCTAAAACCTTCAAATACCTTTTTGAGCCACAATCCTTTTTAGGAGAAAGTGGTAGTTACCCCACCAATGCCTTAACCAAACCCAATTGGAATACCTACGGTCTGGGTTGGTTTCAACAAGATTACAAAGGCCAAAAGCTCGATTTCCACACCGGAAGCCTTTTTGGTCTCGTCGCCATCGCCGGCATTATGCACGATAAAAATACCGCCGTGTACGTTTTTGCCAACCTTGACCACGCAGAGCTGCGCCACGCCATCCTTTACAAAGCAATGGACTTATATGCCTTTAATGATGATCGCCGTGATTGGCATACCGAGGTCTTTCAATTATATGACGGCATCCAGAAAAAGAACCTCGAAAAATCAAGAAAGAAAATAGCGGAACGTGTTCCGGACACCCACCCTACGTTGCCTTTGCAACAGTATGTAGGTACCTATGATAACAATATGTTGGGCACGGCTTCAATCACACTCAATGGCACCACTCTACGAATACACTTTAACGATTTTATTTCCTACGAAGTGGAACATTGGCATTACGACACTTTTACCACCAACAAGGACCCACGTTTTTATGAAAAAATGGAGCTTCAATTTTCATTGAACAGCGAGGGTAACATAGAGCAATTCGAGGTTGTGGGGGACGTGTTTAAAAAATCGGAATGATTGGCCCGGATTGTCGATTTCTTACCAGCGTTAAACCTGTTTTTTAAACCTAGAATATTTTAATGTTATCCTATAGATTATAAATCAAACAAATAGACTTATGAACACAACTACAATTTTAAAAATGAAACACTACCTAGCCTTATCATTCTGCGCCTTTATGAGCGTTGCTACCGCACAAACCGATGCCGAAAAGGCAGCGGAAACCGTAGACAAGAACGTCATTGAAGGCCATATTTATTTCTTGGCCGATGATGCTTTGAAAGGCCGTGCCACCGGTTCGCCAGAGTTAAAGATTGCGGCATCCTACTTGGCAAATACCCTGCGCAGTTATGGCGTACAACCAGAGCCATCTACGGGCACGTATTATCAAAAATTCAACTTGGTGCAGACAATCGCGCCAAGTATGTTAAAAGTGGTACTCAATGGAGAGGACTACCCATATCCTATTGCCGTGGAAGCCAATGCGGCTACCCTTTCCGGAAATGCCTTGTATCTCGGTTTTGGAACCGAGAAAGATTACAAAGGAAAAGACGTGAAAGGGAAATTGATTCTCGTAAAAGGCGGAACTTCAGAAGCTACCGACGGTAGGGCCGTTTACCTAGCCCATACCGAAAAGCAACAATTGGCACTAAAAAATGGGGCCATCGGTCTGGTAGAGATGACCGTTTTGCCAGAAGATTTTTGGCCGCGCGCTGCTCACTTCATGGAAGAAAGTGTCAAGATTCCAGATGCTATCGATATGGAAATTAAGAAGAACGCATTTATACATCTTTGGGTGAATACAAGCCCAGAAAAACTAAGTGCACTGGTAACCTCCAAGTTGCCCTACTCCATTGAAACCGACGGAAAGAAAGAAGAAACGCTCGGTACCCAAAACGTGGTTGGGATTGTGGAGGGAACAGACCCAAAACTTAAAGAGGAATATATTATGTACTCGGCGCACTATGACCACGTCGGAATCGGCACCCCAGATGCAGCCGGAGATAGTATATATAACGGAGCCCGCGATAACGCTATCGGGACCACCGCTGTTTTGAGCATGGCAGCGAATATTGGAAAGTATCCTACAAAACGGTCTGCGGTCTTTATTCTTTTTACGGGGGAGGAAAAAGGCCTGTTAGGAAGCAAATACTATACGGAGCATCCACTATTTCCGTTAAAACAAATCGTTTATGGCTTCAATACCGATGGTGCTGGTTACAACAACACAAAACTGGCCACGGTCATCGGATTAAACAGAACAACGGCCCAAAAACACATCGTCGCGGGCGCCGCTGCCTTTGGGCTAGAGGCCATTGATGACCCGGCACCCGAACAAGGCCTTTTTGACCGTAGCGACAATGTCAGTTTCTCAAGCAAGGGCATCCCCGCACCCACCTACTCCACCGGTTTCGATGCCTTTGATGATGAAATCAATAAATATTACCATCAGGCAGCGGATGAGGCCGATAGTTTGGACTATGATTATTTATTAAAATTTTACCAAGGCTATGTGCTTTCCGGTAGATTGATCGCCAACGACCCTGAAAAACCTTTCTGGGTAAAAGGGGATACCTATGAAGCTGCTGGGAACGTGTTATACGGGAACACGCCGGACGCTCCCATCAAAAATTGATGTCGATGTAAATAATAAATCTAAAAACAGATGAAACGCAGGGATTTTATTGTCAAAACCGCAGGTGTTACGGCAGCTTCCTTATCGTATTCCTTTTTATACAGCTAAATTAACAAGCAGGTAGAACGTGTTTCCGTCGATACTACTTATGATGTTAGTGTTCTTGGCGTGGGCAGCATGGGTGCCTCTACCTGCTACCATTTAGCAAAACAGGGATACACCTTGCTTGGGTTGGAGCAATTTGATATTCCCCATGAACTGGGTTCGCATGCAGGGCAAAGCCGTATCATCCGTAAGGCGTTCGGCGAAGCGTCTGACTATATGCCCTTGTTGGAAAGAGCCTATTTTAACTGGCACACCTTGGAGGCCGAAACAGGTTCGCTCAGGACAGGCTTCTCGCCCAGAAACGCTCGGGCACAAAAAAACCCTGTCGTTTCCGACAAGGTTTCTCTTTCTAAAGCTCCCCCTCTTGGGCTCGAACCAAGGAGATTAAAGCCTTAAAATCCAACTATTTGTCAACTTGTTTACTTAATTGGTATCCGAATTGTATGCCTTATATAAAAATTTTTGATTCTAGTTCTATATTTAGGCCTTCAAGGATTTTCTTTTTTTCATAGACTTTGGCTAATAACAAGTCCTCAATATAATTTTTTAAATTTTTGTTTTCAGCAGCAGCTAATACCTTTAAGGGAATTTCCAAGTCTTTTGAAATATCAATTATTTTTCTCATTCTTATAAAATTTTTAATCAATTAAAGCGCCTATTTTATTTTTGAGTGCTACTCCTAATTCTTCCATTGTAGAGTATACAATATGCGGGTAATGATTAGTATCAAAATGGCTATTTTTAAAGTCATGACTTTTGCAAGTATACATCACAGGTCTTTTTAGTCCCAAAGCATACCCAGCTTCAAAATAAACTCCGGGTCTTTGTTCAGTGAAATCTGCGATTAAAAATTTACACTTTTTAATTTGGCTAATTATTGCATCATTAATTGTAACATCGCATTCATAATCAACTTCATCTATCAAAATAGGCTTATACCCGGCCTCGCTTACTGTTTTTTTAATTTGCTGTCTAATTTCATTAGCCGTATCAGAAAATGACATGGCAATAAAGCAGTTCTTTGAAAATTGGCCATTTTCTTCTAGTAATATCAAATATTCTAAACCCTTAAAGGTAAATGTAATAGGTCCTAAATTAAATGCACTTTTAGTTAATGTGCCACCAAATTTCAACAACTC
>JBARCC010000533.1:0-1748 GCA_049793635.1 Maribacter sp.
ATCGACGACTAAAAACGATTCCCAATGCTCGAACATACAATCATACTCGTCCCTGACACTCAACTGAAAAGGCACTTGAAAATCAATTTTTTCCGCCTTTAACAATAGTTCTTTGATTTGCTTGTAAATGGGTTTTCGGGGGCGGTAGCTATCTAATAAGGCTTTCCAATCCCTGATTTCATAGTCTTCCAAAAAAGTCTTGTACCTCGCATAGAATGTTGTGGAATGGTTCTTCATGATTTTTTTGTTGTCTATGTAATTCTCAACTTCCTCGAAAAGAAATTCCCATAACCAATCGATTCTCGATTCATATTTTGGGAACAGACCCCCATAGGGTAGGCTCTTGATAAAGGATAGCAGGATGTGATAAAGTTTGCAATTTCGATGTCTCAGTTCGATTACAGGAAGGATCGGAATCAGATACACCGTGCTGCGGTTGGCGATGAACCGTTTCAGTATCAGTCGTAAATGTGCATCGTCCTGTAACACTTCGATATGATCGATATTGCCCTTTATAGTAAGCCTATTCGTACAACGAAGTATCAAATCGTCCAGACTATCGGAAACCGAGAATTGCCACTCGTCGATATTACCCGCAAAATTTCGGGTTACGTTTACCATTAATCGGGCAAGTGCCTTCTTGTCCACGTCGTATTCTTCACTTACCAAAGGTTGAGCAAGAACGGGCGCAACACTTAGGTCAGAAATGGAAAAACTTTCGGTAGTAGTACTTTGGGTCTCTGCGTTCCCCTTTGGTAATGTTTCTGTTGTACCGCCCGAAATAATCGATCGTGGAACGGTGCGAGTTCTTTGGATGGGTTCGATCTGTATTTCGGTGTGCATTGTCCTTGTCTTAAAAATTCGTCTACGTTCATGGAATCATCCTTTCGTTCCTGCCAAGGTCTTGAAGTGGATTTCATGATAGCCATCTACAATACCCTTGTCCATGATATTGGCGTTGGTCAGTTCGGGATACAACTGTGCATAGTGTTCCATGACCTGCTCGTGGCTCAAATCGTAATCAATGTCGTCCAACTCAATGGAGTTGTTGTTCCCGTCTTGATAAACATACTTTCGTGTGATAGTCGCTACTTCCATTATCTGAACAGATTTGGGGATTCATACACTTCCATGTCCTTGACGACCTTCTGGGCTTCTTTGTGGTTCGGGTCTATCTTCAAAATTGCTTTGGCAAGGTCGGTCGCCTTTTTGTGGTCTTCCATCGGGTTAAAATCCTTCTCCTTCAGAAGCTTTTTTAACTCGGTCGCCTTCTTGGAAACGGATTCCTTTTTCTTTTTGGCCTGTTGGGTCTTTTGTTCGGTTTCCTTCAATGCTTGCTCAAAGGCAACGGTGTTCCTGAATAGGGAATTGGTCTGTTCCAAAGGTTTTTGAAGTATTTGAAAGAATTTCTCGTCCACTTCTTCAATCGTTCCTCTAAGGGTAAGTGGTTTTAGGGTTTGGAGTGCCTTATCCTTGGCGTTGGATTTTGGAAGCACGGATACGCTGACCGTCTCATCATCGAACAGAATGCTGATGCCGTACTGTTCGATACCCATCTGTTTTAAGGTCGAAAAAAAATTGCTCATCTTGAAGTAGTATTTGCTTGTTATAAAGTCATTTAACTACTTTCAAGATACGCCCAAACCTTCGGGAATACCCATAAAACCCAACAAAATACCACCCTTGACTTCTTTCTCCCTATCCACAAAAAAACGCCCCTTCGGGGCGTTTGAACAGGTGTTCGTATG
>JBARCC010000534.1:0-5154 GCA_049793635.1 Maribacter sp.
ATGTAAGGCTACGGTTACAAAATCAAAAAACCCGGCAGGGGTGTTGCCGTCGGTACCGAAGTACCACGGAATACCGTTTCCTAGATTTACCACAAGATCAAACTCTTCCTCTGGGTCTAAATCTACACCTGCCAATGCATCGGCTAAGGCTGCAGGGTAAAATACCCCTGGTTTGGGCGCACCTTCAAAATCACTAAAAATTGAAGTGGGGCCTGCCGAAGCCAAAACACCTTGACCCAAATCCGCGAATTCGGCAAAGATCCGAATGGGTACGGATGAAATAATTTCTTCCGACCAGATGTCCAAAGCAAACTGAAACGCTGCGACGACCTCAGGATTCGATTGTGCCTGTGGCCCAAAGGTCACCAGAAGTTCTGCCGTGGCGGACTTCTTTTGAATGGAAAAGGCGGACTTTTGCGTAGCCATCTGGGTCATGGCCATTCTAGAAAATTGGTCCTCGTAATTGGCCGGGCAGACTACTATGGGTCCCGGTAATTTCTCCATTTTCTGACTCTGGACAAGTTGAATTCCCGAGAACATGAATAGCAGTGCAAGCGTAAAAAAGCGGTAATTTTTTAGCAATAGACCTGCTAAAAAATTTCTTCTGAGATTGTAATTTTTTTTCATAATGTGGGGTTTATAAAATTAATTGTAAGAAAATTATGCTAAAATTATCATAAATCAAAGCTTTGTAAGAAGTTAATTCCCACGTCACAATGGTAGCCCCGTAAACACGGGGTAGAAGTGGGATATTTTTAGGTGAAAGGTGTAATCGTCTATCAGTCAGCAGGTCAGAGAACTATTATTTCTTTCGAAATAGTAATCATTGAAGTTTGTTCTGGAAAAAATGAAGTTGCTTTACGCATCCTTAGTGGTACGTTATCCATATAGAGGTAGAAATTGAATTTTTAAGGATTTTTTGTATTTCAAGTGAAACAAAAAGTTTAAGAAAGACCTTATTCACATATGAAGGTAGCCTACGCTTTTTGGAACATTTAATTGTTACGCACAATTTAATCTAAAGGCATCGGACGAGCGTAGTGAGCGTAATGCGCAAGGTCGGAACTGTATTTTCGCAGTTTAGGGTGAGGCAAAATATAAAATTTCAAGAATTTTTTAGTGCGCTGATAGACCCTTTCTTCAAAATGATAGCAAAACCAACTTCTATCAAGAAACACCGACGTACTGCTTCTTCAAAATGTAGTGCGTTTATTCAAAAGTTGATAATCTAACTAGCGTTCTAATGGCAAATAGATAATACGACCGATTTAGCGATGACGTTAATCAATCAAAAGCGGTAACATGTAGTATTTTTATGGGTAATCGAATAGTTAGAAATACCTTTGCACACCTTACGGGAGTGTAGTACATGAATAAGAGGTGAAGTCTAGATCGGACTAATGGTTAAATTTAGAAGTGGTTTATGCTTAAAAAAAATGCTGAAGAAGAACGGTTAGCCGTTGAAGATAGTTATAAGAACTGGAAAAGATGGGGCCCCTATTTGGCCGACAGGCAATGGGGTACGGTACGGGAAGATTACAGTGAAAATGGGTATGCCTGGGATTTTGTTGGTCATGATAAGGCCCGTAGCAATGCCTACCGTTGGGGGGAAGAAGGTATAGCCGGCTTTTGCGATTCTAGGGAGATTCTTTGTTTGGCGCCAGCGTTTTGGAACGGAAAGGATGCTATATTAAAAGAACGCCTTTTTGGCCTTACGAACAATGAGGGCAATCATGGGGAAGACGTTAAGGAGCTTTATTTTCATCAAGTTTCTACGCCCACACATTCTTACGCGAAATACCTGTACAAATATCCCTATAAAAAGTTCCCGTATCTGGAATTGCTCAAAAAGAATGGCGTGCGCAGCAGACAGGAGGCTGAGTACGAGTTATTGGATACCAAGGCTTTTAAGAACAATACCTATTTCGATTGCTTTATAGAATATGCCAAGGCAGATGTGGGAGACATCCTTATGAAAATTACGGTGGTGAACAGGGGTTCGTCTGCGCAAACCCTACATGTTTTACCCCACCTGTGGTTCCGTAATTTCTGGAAACACAACAAACGCTTCGAGCGGCCTGTTATGAAATCCATATCTGATACCGCCGTACAATCTCGAAGTACACGAAACGGAAGGTACTATCTCTACCATGAGGAAGGGGAACAACTGTTCTGTGAAAACGAGACCAATAACGAACGTATTTATAACGTACCCAACGAAGTACCGTTTGTGAAGGATGGTATCAACGATTATGTCATTGACGGCCTTAATACCGTTAACCCCAAAAAAACGGGTTCTAAATTTGCAGTGTGGCACACCTTACGATTGAAGCCCGGGGAGGAGAAAAGTGTTAAGCTTCGATTGAGCAAGAAAAAACTGGCAGATCCGTGGAGCGAATTCGATACCATTTTCAATAAACGGATCGAGGAGTGTGAAACGTTCTATGCCGACATTCTCAAAAAGGAGATACCCGAACACCAACGAGAGCTGGCGCAAAAAGCGTTTTCCGGATTATTGTGGACCAAGCAATTCTACTACTATGATGTCTATAAATGGCTCTATGGCGGTCCTGGGGAATTGAAGCCCTACAGGAAAGATTCTAGAAATGTGAGCTGGGAACACTTGACCAATAGGCATGTGATTTCGATGCCCGATAAATGGGAATATCCTTGGTATGCCGCTTGGGACCTCGCCTTTCATATGGGATCTTTCGTAAAAATAGACCCATATTTTGCCAAAGAGCAATTGTTATTGGTATTAAGGGATAACTACATGCATCCCAACGGACAGATACCTGCCTATGAATGGAATTTTAGCGATGTGAATCCTCCTGTACACTCTTGGGCCGTTTGGGATGTGTATGAAAAGGATAAGGCCCGGTCGGGAAAAGGGGATACCTATTTCCTGGAGAAATCCTTTCAAAAGCTCCTCATTAATTTCACATGGTGGGTAAACCAAAAAGATAAAAGTGGCACCAACCTGTTCGAAGGTGGTTTCTTGGGATTGGATAATATTGGGGTTTTCGACCGTAACCATATGCCAGAGGGAATTACCCGTATGCAACAGGCCGATGCCACAAGTTGGATGGCCATGTTCACCTTGAACATGCTTCGAATGTCGTTAGAACTGGCCAAGACCAATCGAATGTACGAGGAAATGGTGGCCAAATTTTTCAGGCATTTCTTGAACATCGCATGGGCAATGCACCACATTGGGCAAAAGGATATCTCGCTATGGGACGATGAGGACAATTTTTACTACGATGTGGTCGAAATGTCCAATGGCATGACCGACCGGTTGAAGGTAAGGTCCCTGGTAGGGATCATTCCGTTATTTGCCGTTGAGGTCATTCACAAAAATTTGTTTGAAGAGCTGGACAATTTTAAAGTAAGGGCGGCCGAGATTGTTCGTACACGACCAGATCTTGCTTCATTGATTTCCAATATAGAGGAGACCAATACTGAAGGTAATTATTTGTTCTCGATCATGCGGGGTTTTCGCTTGGAGAAGCTCCTGAAACGTTTATTGGACGAGGATGAATTCTTGTCGGAATACGGTATTCGGTCCCTTTCCAAATACCATGAGGAGCACCCCTTCGTCTTTAAACATCACGGGCATCACCAAATTCAATATGAATCCGGAGAAAGCCAATCGAACATGTTCGGGGGCAATAGCAACTGGCGAGGCCCTATTTGGATGCCGTTGAACTACATGATCATTCAATCGCTCCGCAAGTACTATCTATTTTATGGTGATCAATATATGTATGAATTTCCAACGGGGTCAGGGGTAAAAATGAACCTTAATGAAATCGCCAATGCGCTTTCAAAACGCTTGATAAAATTGTTCGAGCCCAATAAAAAAGGCAAGTTCCAATACCATTCGGAAGATGACAACAGGGTGTTTACAAAGAATGAACATTTTAAAAATGAACATTTCTTTTATGAATTTTTTGATGGCGATACCGGCAAAGGCCTAGGCGCCTCGCACCAAACCGGCTGGACCGCTCTTATCGCAAATCTAGTGATGGAACTGGAAGAGCATACCTGATGCGCTTTGAAGGTTGAATATTTTAAATTTGATCTCCTTTAATCCGTCCATTGGGCTATGGTCTTATGGAAAGTAAAGACTCCACAGGTTTATGAACGCCTTGGGGTCTTTGGCTTTTACCTAAATGCATCCGGTTCCAATTAAAAGCCACTTGATTTTTCAGGGGATGCAATTGACGTTGAATCCACGCTTTTTAAAATGCAGTACTCCTTATGAGGATCTTGCTTCGTCAGGTACTAAAAAACAATACAGTAGGGATTCTTCGTTTTAAAGAAAGAGGGAAATCTATTCAACAGATACGCTGAATTTGTCGAACACCGCCTATCAACGGCGATGGTGCACACGTCCTTATCGACCCTCGACCAAAACCGTTACTCATCAGGATGGGTCTCCGCCTCAAACGCATCTACATACTTCAAATCCTTAAACCAATAGTGGGAGGAAATGACATGGGCCAACCACTCACCCTCTCCTTTTTGTTCTAGTTTCAGCTGCCATAGAATATCCTTTGCTTCCGGAAAATCCTCCCCATCGATTTTATCATCAAAAAGCCTATGGATTACATTGTTTTCAGGTAAGCCACCTACCAGCAAACGTACTAAGGGAGCTTCGGGATAATCGTCAAAAACCGACACTCCTTTGCCAACGGTGTCCTGAATGCTCAATTGAAAAGAAACCGCCTCGGGATGCGGAAAGGTACCTTCAAAGGCGTCATATAAAAGTTGATGTACGGCAAAAAATTCTTCGTGTTTGGCTAAATCCGCATATTCTTCCCATAATTTTTCGGATAGAATTTCATTTGATAAATTATCGATTTGCCCTTTATTCAGTCGGTTACCGAACACATAGGTCAGTACGATTTTTGCAGCGTCTTCGGGCTCACTATCCGTTAGCGACATTAAGCACATGTCCTTGATTTCTGCGGTGTCCAAGCTTTTCGGATTGTCAAAATCCATCAGCTCCAGAAGATCAAGGTACTTGGCGTTGGTCCAATAGTTTGGCTATTCGGTAATCGTTTTAAAGGCAAGGCGCGTTACGGTGAATTTTTTTTTCATTGGCGTCGTTTAAAATTTTAGAACTACAACACTTTGCGAGTTTAGCTT
>JBARCC010000535.1:0-3736 GCA_049793635.1 Maribacter sp.
GAATATAAATGTAGGCCCCTTCTCTACTAAAAGCGGTGTTCAGCGAGGTAAGCGACTCTTCTTTAGAAGCTATCTTATTAAAATATACATCGATGACCTGCTTGTACATAGGCTTGGTCAACGCAGAACTCATTAAACAAATATCGACCCCGTCATGTGTAGTCTCGGAGAGATAGGAACTATAAATACCATCTATGAAAACGATTTTATAGGAATCTATCTCGTGCAAAAAATAGCGTTTGACATCTTTATATTCTAAAGCGTTTTCCGTCTTTGGAAAAATGCTGAAATCGATTTTTTGTAAACTATTGAGTGATGTGTACTTCCAAGCTTCCTCTTTTTTAGAGGGAAATCCTTTCTCTTCAAAATTCTTAATGGCCGCCGAACGAACGTCATGTATCGGATGCTCTACATCCACATTGTTCTCAAACGCCATAAAAGACGAAATCAATTTATCTTTTAAATCCATAAATTTTTAGTAATCAGTTGTCAGTGGCAGTTGGCAGTTTACGTATTGGCTTACTGTCAACTGCTACTGCATGCTTTTTTATACAGTTGTCTCTTGCTTCAACCAATCATATCCTTTTTCTTCCAGTTCAAAGGCAAGTTCTTTTCCACCAGACTTCACAATTTTACCATTGTGCAATACATGTACAAAATCGGGAACGATATGATCTAACAATCTTTGATAATGGGTGATTACGATAACGGCATTATCCTTGTTCTTCAATTTATTGACCCCGTTCGCCACGATGCGCAAGGCATCGATATCCAATCCAGAATCGGTTTCGTCCAAAATGGCAACTTTCGGCTCCAACATGGCCATTTGAAATATCTCGTTCCGCTTTTTTTCGCCTCCGGAAAATCCTTCGTTCAAAGACCTGGATAGAAACTTACGGTCGATTTCCAACAATTCGGATTTTTCGCGAATCAATTTCAACATATCTTTTGCGGGCATATCTTCCAATCCCTTTGCCTTTCTGGACTCATTGATCGCCGTTTTCATGAAATTGGTGACGGACACGCCAGGGATTTCGACGGGATACTGGAACGAAAGGAAAATTCCTTTATGGGCACGCTCTTCAGGCGAAACTTCCTCTAAGTCCTCCCCATTCAGCTCTACAGAACCCTGGGTCACCTCAAATTCTTCTTTCCCGGCAATAACCGAAGCCAAGGTACTTTTTC
Source organism: Maribacter sp. (assembly GCA_049793635.1). Lineage (GTDB taxonomy): Bacteria > Bacteroidota > Bacteroidia > Flavobacteriales > Flavobacteriaceae > Maribacter. Next base: position 1,186 of record JBARCC010000535.1, read on the forward strand.
CTGATCCGTTGGGGCCCATAATGGCATGTACCTCTCCGGCCTTGACCTCTAAATTAATTCCTCTTAATATTTCCTTGTCCTCTACACTTGCATGTAGGTTTTTAATTTTAAGCATCGTTCTTAGTTTAAATAGTTTGGGATTTTGGGCATTGCCTCAAAATTCCCTTTATCGTGTTGAATATATACTTTGGCGTTCTTCTCTTTTACAAAGGCCTCAAAAGCCTTGATACTGGTCTCGCTTTCTGAAATATCGAAATTGAATTGAGGCACGATTCCGTCCTCCCGATTTTTTTCAAAGTGATAGATATCTCCAGAGAGCATGGTCGGGCCTTCATTAGGCAGTTCTAGATATAGGGCCTGATGCCCGGCAGTATGTCCGGGATAGTATTTTATGACTACCGTTCCATCGCCAAAAACATCATGATCCCCTTCCAAAATTTGTGTATTCCCTAATTTTGAAAAAGAATCAGGTGCGTAAAAGCTATTTCCCTTTATGGCGTCGCTATTTATAAAATCCATTTCCGTTTGTTGCACCAACCATTTGGCATTTGAGAAGTGATTTGCACCTCCAGTATGGTCAAAATGAATATGTGAAAAAGCGATCATTTCTACATCCGAGGAATCTAGCCCGATAGACCTCAATTGATTTAACGTACTGTCTTTCCTAGAAATCGTAAAACCCCCATCGGGTGTCGTGTACGGGTCGTTGCCGACCAACATTTCCGGTAGTCCAGTGTCCCAAAGCAAAGTTCCCTTTGGATGCTCTATCACAAAAAAGGCATCGCTCAGTTCTTTACTTTCGCCTTTATAGGTATCCCCTTGTGCAAAAAGATTCAGGTTATTCGCCATAACCGTGCCCCCGTCGAACGCATATAGTTTAACAGCCACTTTTTGAGGCTCCTCTGCTATGGTCGTCTCTGAGTTTTCCTTCTTTACTTCTTTACACGATATTGCCAATATGGCAATTAGACCTATATATACTATTCTTCTCATTATTTATTTAAAATTTATTCATCCTTCGACTGAGCTCAGAATGCTATTCCAATGTTTGTTCTACTGTTCGTCCCAATTAAAAATCCCCCCTTTGGGGACTAGGGGGCTCTTTATCCTACAGAACCTTCCAAACTAATTTCCAATAGTTTTTGTGCCTCTACAGCAAACTCCATCGGTAATTTGTTCAATACTTCTTTACTGAAACCGTTTACGATCAAGGCAATCGCCTTCTCTGTGGGAATACCGCGTTGGTTACAATAGAATAATTGATCCTCACCAATTTTACTGGTCGTGGCCTCATGTTCTATCTGTGCCGATTTGTTTTTCACTTCGATATACGGGAAGGTATGCGCCCCACACTCGTTCCCCATTAATAGGGAATCGCACTGCGAAAAGTTACGCGCATTTTCTGCACGACTATTGATCTGCACCAACCCTCGATAGCTGTTCTGTGATTTTCCTGCAGATACGCCTTTTGAGATGATGGTACTCTTGGTATTCTTCCCTAAATGAATCATTTTGGTACCCGTATCGGCTTGCTGATAGTTGTTGGTGACCGCAATGGAATAGAATTCCCCGATGGAATTATCCCCTTTCAAGATGCACGATGGATATTTCCAAGTGACCGCTGAACCTGTTTCTACCTGGGTCCAAGATACCTTTGCATTTTTCTCGCACAAGGCCCTCTTGGTCACGAAGTTGTATACCCCCCCTTTACCGTCTTTTCCTCCTGGGAACCAATTCTGTACCGTTGAATATTTAATTTCCGCATCGTCTAACGCAATCAGTTCGACCACCGCTGCATGTAGCTGGTTTTCGTCCCGTGATGGCGCCGTACACCCTTCCAAATAACTGACATAACTGCCTTTATCGGCAATGACCAGCGTACGCTCAAACTGGCCAGTACCTGCTTGATTGATCCTGAAATAGGTGGATAATTCCATTGGGCACCGTACCCCTTTTGGAATGTAACAGAAACTGCCGTCGGAAAACACAGCGGAGTTCAAGGATGCGTAAAAATTATCTTTCTGTGGCACTACAGACCCCAAATACCTTTTGACCAATTCCGGATGCTCTCTGATGGCTTCGCTAATAGAGCAAAAAATAATTCCTTTTTCGGCCAAGGTCTTTTTGAAGGTCGTCGCTACGGAAACAGAATCCATCACGATATCTACCGCTACGTTCTGTAATTTTTTCTGCTCATCGACCGAAATGCCCAGTTTTTTGTACATCTCCAGCAATTGCGGGTCTACGTCGTCCAACGTTTTGTTAGGGTCCGCCTTTTTCGGTGCCGAATAATACGAAATTGCTTGAAAGTCCGGTTTTTTGTAATGCACGTTCGCCCATTCTGGCTCCGCCATTTTCTTCCAATGCTTGAACGCTTCCAGCCGCCAAAGGGTCATCCACTCTGGTTCCTCCTTTTTCTTGGATATCGCTATTACGATTTCCTCGTTCAGGCCATTTGGAAAGGTGTCCGATTCAATATCTGTATAGAAACCATATTCATACTCCTTGGTTTCCAATTCTTTCTTTAATTCTTCTTCTGTATATGCCATAA
>JBARCC010000536.1:0-2892 GCA_049793635.1 Maribacter sp.
CGTTATTTATGAATCTACCGTCTATCCCGGCGCAACGGAGGAAATTTGTATCCCCGTTATTGAAAAAACCAGTAATATGGTATTCAATAAAGATTTCTTCGCAGGATACTCCCCCGAGAGAATCAACCCGGGAGACAAAAAACATACGGTAGAGAAAATACTCAAGGTCACCTCTGGGTCAACCCCAGAAATTGGTAAAAAAGTAGATGAACTCTACAAGTCCGTCATCACGGCCGGCACCCATTTGGCACCTACCATAAGAGTGGCCGAAGCCTCAAAGGTCATTGAGAATACGCAACGTGATATCAATATTGCCTTTATGAACGAATTGGCCAAGATTTTTGGCCTGTTGGGCATCGATACCAATGATGTGCTGGAAGCTGCAGGAACCAAATGGAACTTCCTACCCTTTAAACCCGGTTTGGTGGGTGGACATTGTATCGGTGTCGATCCTTACTATTTGGCACAAAAAGCACAGGAGAACGGGTATAATCCGGACTTGATTTTAGCAGGTAGAAGAATTAATGATGGCATGGGAGAGTATATAAGTCTTCAAATCATCAAGTTGATGCTCAAACATGACCTGCAGGTAAAAGACGCCAACGTTTTAATATTGGGAGTGACGTTCAAGGAAGACTGCCCCGATGTTCGAAATACGAAAGTGGTCGATTTGGTCCGAAACTTAAATGAATACCGAGTACAAACCACCATTTATGATCCATGGGCGAGTCCAGAGGAAGTGGAGCATGAATATGGATTAAAAACCACCCAGCAAAAACCGGAGGGTACCTTTGATGTCATTGTTATGGCGGTTGCCCATGATGCCTTTTTAAAACAAGATTTATCCTGTTTTCAACATGAACACACCATTGTATATGATGTGAAAGGAAAATTGGTGAGCGGGTATACGGCTCGGTTATAGTTGTTCGTTATTCGTTATTCCTAAGGTAAACAATTAGTTCACGTAGGAACGGGCAAAGACGTGTAGTGCTTATATTTTTTAAACCATCCCTCTAGCAGGTAGACTTATATTTGTATTTGCAAAAACAGAGGAGATAGAAACTAAAACGTAAATTTGCCCGTTTTAATTGAAGATCATTTGATTTTAAGCCAAAAATTAAAAATAAACTATGAATTTGACCGTAATAGGAACGGGCTATGTGGGCCTGGTAAGTGGTACGTGTTTTGCCGAAATGGGCAATACGGTGACCTGTATCGATGTGGATGAGCAAAAAATTGAAAAATTAACCCAAGGCATCATACCTATCTACGAACCAGGGCTTGAAACCATGGTGCAGCGGAATTTTGCCAAAAAGACCTTACGGTTCAGCACGAAACTTTCCGACCATTTAGAGAAGTGCGCGATTGCATTTATCGCAGTAGGCACCCCAATGGGCGACGATGGTTCTGCTGATCTGCAATATGTTTTACAGGTTGCTACCGAGATTGGCAGGGCTATGACCCATCCACTGATTATCGTTGATAAATCGACCGTGCCTGTGGGTACCGCAGATAAGGTGCGTGCAACCATAACGGAAGAACTGAAAAAAAGAAATCTTGATATTTCCTTCGAGGTGGTTTCCAATCCTGAATTTTTAAAAGAAGGGGATGCCGTCAATGATTTTATGAAACCAGACCGTGTGGTCATTGGGTCTGATAGCGAAGAAGCCACCGAAAAAATGCGAGCCTTATACTCCGCTTTTTTTAGAAGTAGTCCGGATCGTTTGATTACAATGGACGTACGTTCGGCCGAAATGACCAAATATGTGGCCAACGCCATGTTGGCGACCAAAATTTCGTTCATGAACGAAATCGCGAACATTTGCGAATTGGTAGGGGCCGATGTGAACAAAGTACGCGTAGGAATAGGGTCTGACTCTAGAATAGGATACAGCTTTATTTATCCCGGTAGCGGCTACGGGGGGTCCTGCTTCCCAAAAGACGTAAAAGCCCTAAAGAAAACAGCTCAGGAGCATGGGTATACTGCAAGATTGATCACTTCGGTGGAAGATGTGAACGACGACCAAAAGTTTGTGATTTCCAATAAGGTCATTAAACGCTTTGGGGAGGATCTTAACGGTAAGGTATTTAGCATATGGGGACTGGCCTTCAAACCAGAGACCGATGATATGCGCGAAGCGCCGGCCATTTATGTAATACAAGAATTGGTAAAACGGGGGGCGAAAATTCAAGCGTATGATCCAAAAGCCATGGAGGAGGCGCAACATTTTTACTTGAAGGATGTAGAAAATGTAAGCTACCATGACTCCAAATATGAAACCTTGAACAAGGCCGATGCCATGATCTTATTGACCGAATGGAAAGAGTTTCGGTCCCCAGATTTTGATGAACTCCAAAAACAATTGAACCAACCTGTGGTATTTGATGGTAGAAATCAATACAATCACGAGCGGATGACAAAAATGGGCTTTGAATATTACCAAATAGGAAGACAATAAAGCATTTATAGGAATTTTTATGTAGGTGGAACTTCGAATGTGAAACCATTCGAGGTGAAGGTTTTTTTATTCTTTTTGGAACACGCACGCTTCTCGATAGTTCTGCTGCCCATAGCCGAAGTACAACTTTTCGTCCCGAAAAGTTCGCAAAAGCTACTCGAAGTAACATTATCTTTTTGCTCACCTCCCCCGGTCAGTTCGAGTAAAGCCCTGAAAGAGGCTTTGTATCGAGAACAACTTCGGAACACGCACGCTTCTCCATAGTTCTGCTGCGCGAAGCCGAAGTACAATTTTTTCTCCCGAAAAGGTCGCAAAAGCCACTCGAAGTGACATAATCTTTTTCCTCAACTCCCCGGTCAGTTCGAGTGAAGCCCTGAAAGAGGCTTTGTATCGAGAACAGCTTCGGAACACGTCTGCTTCCCGATAGTTCTGC
>JBARCC010000537.1:0-5410 GCA_049793635.1 Maribacter sp.
GACCTTACCTCAACACCGCTAGTAGGTTGAAAATCTTCTTTAATTGTTAGGGTCTTTTTCAAGGTTTGTTCCTATGCAAACGGCTTAACATGGTCTGAATTAGACAAGGGGTGTTGAAGATTGCTCAAGGGATACCACAAAATTTGGAGTTTGGTACGGATTATGGGTACGCGCTTTTAGCGGGAAGTAAAAACAATGAAATTCATCTTTTCGTGCAAAAAAAGTTAGGTCCTGAGTGTGCTTTACCTCTTATCTGCATATATAGCTAGCGGATATGGGCTACTTTTACGAGATATTTAAAGGCATGATGGGGTCACGAACCGGACTACTTTTGGTAATCATATTGTCATATCAATGTTCGATGGCCCAAGAAGGGACCGTAGGCACACTTCAGTTTAAAGGGCTTACAAGAACACGGCCTTCGTTCATTGAGAATCTTGTCATTTTGAAGGAGGGGATGGTATTGGATTCTGTTTTAATCGAAAAAGATATTACTAGACTCAAAAGATTACCATCAGTTGCCAATGCATCTTACGAGGTTTTTTCATCCCTTGAGGGTAGCTATGACGTTACCTATACCTTGGAGGAAAATTTTACGCTCATCCCTTTTGCAAATCTGTTTAGCTCGGCAAATGATGATTTTGCGTTCAGGATTGGCCTGCAAGAGTTCAATTTTCTGGGACGTAATATCATATTGGGAGGATTCTATCAATTCGATGTTTTTAATTCATACGGATTAAGTGTTAGGGCACCGAATTTGTTCAGTTCTAAATGGGGGTTGGCAGTGAATTATAATGATTTTACCACCCAAGAACCTGTGTTCTTCGATGACGATACTGCCGATTACCGCTACAATAATCAGGGTTTGGAAGTACTTGGTCTGTACGAGGTGAATTTCAAAAACCGACTTGAACTTGGTTTTAGTCTGTTCACGGAGGACTATGCGTATCTGGACGGAGCGACAAACGCCGCGGTTCCTCAAGCTTTGGTTGTCGATAAGCATCTTTACAAACTCATCTATCATTTTGATTCGGTAACGTACGATTATCAGTATGTATCTGGCTTTAAAAGCGATTTGAACCTTCAATATGTGGGCAGTAGCGATGAAAGCTTACCTGAGTTTTGGATAGGATTCAATGATTTTACATACCACTACCGTGTTGGGCAAAAAGGCAATTGGGCAACAAGACTCCGTTTAGGACTGGCAAGTAACGTGAACACACCTTTTGCACCTTTTACCGTCGACAATAACTTGAACATAAGGGGAGTGGGCAATACGATTGATAGAGGAACTGGTGCAATTGTACTCAATACGGAATACAGATATACATTACTTGACAAAGATTGGTTTGTTGTGCAGGGTAATGCGTTTATAGACGGAGGTTCATGGCGAAATCCTGGAGGAGATTTTGGGGACTTTAGCGATAGCCAGAACATTAGGATTTATCCTGGTGTGGGTTTACGATTCATGCACAAGAGAATCTTCAACGCCATTTTTAGAATAGATTACGGTTACGGTATTACAAAGGATGCCGATAGAGGTCTTGTTTTCGGGATTGGTCAATATTTTTAAGTTAAGCATTCTGGTAGATATGGAGGTCTTTAGGTGTCACTGTCGTATTCTGCATGTAAAGTGAAAGATATTTCTTTGCTTCTATTAAGAAATAAGACGATTATTTGAAAGACTCTTTTAATAGTCTTGAAAACAACAGGGATTGCCATGATTTCATCTCGAAAATCGTTGATCATGGGGCGGGACGATACTTCCCAATTCTCTCGGGGGCCAACAAAAACGACGAGTTCCAAGAATTCGTTATGTTTTTTCTATCAATGTGCCATACTCGTTCAATCCCTCAGAACCTAAAAAAACAACCCGATATAATCTACCTTTTATCGAATTTTGTCGAAAAAAATAAAATTTACAAGCTAGGTATGGTTTTTGGTTTTAAACTAGCATACCTTGTAGAACAATTCGACATCAATGAAAATACTTAAAATATTCTTGGTTTTTTTACTCATGTCCGGTAAAGCGTTGTCGGCCCAAGAAATTGACGTTTTTTTTAATAAGGCAGATGCTTTTTTTAAGACCTACATCACCAATGGAAAGGTAGAGTATAGGGCATTACACGAACAACCCGCTATTTTAAAAGAGCTGATGCTGTTGACGGAAAAAACGAGTATTTCTGGTGTAGACGAAAATACATATCAGGCATTTTGGATCAATGCCTATAACCTCACGGTCATTAACGGGGTGGTGGAAAATTACCCTTTGAAATCCCCCTTGGACATCGATGGTTTTTTCGATAAAATCCAACATAAAATTGCAGGGCAAAAGGTGACATTGAACCAAATAGAGAATCAATTATTGCACGATAAATTCCCAAATGAACCCCGCTACCATTTCGTATTAGTTTGTGCCGGTATGGGATGCCCCCCGATCATTAAGGAGGCATACCGCCCCAATACCCTAAACGCACAATTGGAGAGACAAACTAAAAAAGCGGTCAACGACCCCAATTTTATCAGGGTGCACCAAGAAGAGGTCAAAATTTCCCAAATCTTTGAATGGTACAAGAACGACTTTGAACCTGCCGGTGGTATTGTAAAGTTCATTAATCAATATCGGACCGAAAAGCTTCCCGCTGATGCAAAATTGGAATTTTACCCCTACGACTGGACCCTGAATTCCGTCCATTAGAAACATTATTCTATTGGAATTCGGGTTTATTCTAGAAATAACAAATTTTTAGGGAATACTGCCTTGAACATGATGCGCCGGTATACTATTTTTGACCGGTCGATGGATACTACATGAAAAAAATAGGTATTGTATTGTTGTGCATACTTCAATGCTCTTGCTCGGGTCAAACAAGCAAAAAAATTAACGGAGTCAGTTTTGTAGCGTCGAGACAAGAGGTAAAACTCGCCGACGTGAATGAATTGGGAAATATCTACGCCAACAGTGCCGCAGTAATGCCTTTTGGTTTTATACGGGATATTGATGAACCAAAAATAATTTTCAATACCGAACGCCAGTGGTTCGGTGAACGCAGAGAGGGTGCGAAACAGTATATCGAACTACTACAGGCCAACGGCATATCCGTGATGTTGAAACCCCAACTATGGATTTCTAGGGGAGTTTTTACGGGCACCTTGAAAATGAAAAACGAGACGGATTGGCAGGAGTTGGAAAGCTCCTATCGAGCGTTCATTATCACCTACGCCGAACTCGCCGAGGAATGCAAGGTAGCGCTTTTTTGTATCGGTACAGAGTTGCAACAATTCGTGGTGAACAGACCTGAATATTGGGCCGCCTTGATTTTAGAGATCAAAAAAGTGTATAAAGGGAAATTGACCTACGCATCTAACTGGGATGAATTCGATAGTGTCCCTTTTTGGAAGCAGATGGATTATGTTGGTATCGACGCCTACTTTCCCCTGTCAGAGACCAAGAATCCTACGGTAGATGAATTGGTGTTGGGTTGGCAGCCCTGGAAAATAAAAATTGTGAGACTATCCGAAGAAATGGAACGGCCGGTGTTGTTTACAGAATACGGTTACCGCAGTATGGATTTTACCGCAAAGAAACCATGGTTGGTCGACCGCTCAGATGAAAGACCGAATATGGAATCTCAGGTAAACGCCAAGAAAGCTATTTTTAAGGTCTTTTGGGATGAAAAGTGGTTTGCCGGTGGGTACGTCTGGAAATGGTTTATCGATCATCATAAGGCTGGTGGTGCAGATGATAATCGATTTACCCCGCAGGGGAAACCTTCTTTAAAAATCATAAGTGAACAGTATAAAAAATATGGGGACTAGGGTGAATGTTGAGATTGAAAAAATGACATCAATGAATGGGAAATGGGTACAACTTTTGTTTTAAAAAAGTCATGTATAAATACTTGGTCTTACTCTTATGTAGCCTGCAAGGCATGCTTGCGCAAGATACGTTGAGAACGGTGATTGCCGAACAAGGCGATGGTATTTTATCTTTGTTGCGAAAAGAAGGGGTGCATCCCTATGACTCCTACGCCGCATTCATAGATTTAAACGGTGCTAATTTAAGGGACAGCGTACACCTGATTGCCGGCAAATCATATATAATCCCCAATGCAAAGATCGACACGGTTACTACGGTGGTGTCCCTTCAAAAACAAGCTTCAAAAATTAAGGAACTGAAAAGTGTTGAATATTCAATTTTTGGGGAAACACATAAGACCGTTCTACTGAAAAGCAAAAGATTGGATGGTACCGTGTACTATTTGGTTTCCGGTCACGGTGGTCCCGATCCGGGGGCTTTGGGCGAGTATGCGGGTAAGCTGATCGCGGAAGATGAATATGCTTACGACATTACGTTGCGATTGGCGCGTGAGCTCATTGCCCATGGTGCGGAAGTCTATATCATCATACGCGATGAGAATGATGGCATTCGAGATGACTATGTGCTAGAACTGGATCGCGATGAGGTGGCCTACCCAGATGTGCCTATTCCCTTGAATCAGGTCGCTAGATTAAAACAGCGTGTCCAAATTGTGAACGAGCTGTATGCCGAAAACAAGGGAAAGTACCAACGTTTGATCGTCACCCATGTAGATAGTAGGAGCGAAGGACAGAACATCGATGTCTTTTTTTACCATCATGAGAAAAGTAAGAACGGTAAAAAATTGGCAGAAAGCATTCATAAGACCTTTCAGGCCAAGTACAAGGAATATCAGCCCAATAGAAATTATGCGGGAACTTTTGAAGACCGTACTTCATTGTATCTGGTGAAGAAGACCCATCCGGCCATGACCTTCATTGAAATCGGGAATATCAGGAATGCAAAAGACCAACGCCGCATTGTAGACCCCGACAATCGACAAGCCTTGGCGAAATGGATATCCGAAGGTGTTCTTTTGGATTATGAGGGAGAGGAATAGTTGTTGAGTCGATGAAGCGTTGAGAATCGGTATTGACGAACTACCTCAGCAAGATTTTTTGTTTTCATACATTCCTTATAATTGCCAGGTGTGGTTGAATACCAAAAGTGAAGCCTTATTTACACAAAACATATTTTTCATAATACCGATGTATTGCCTCGGGGCCAGCTCCTAAAAAATGCTGAAGATGGATGATAGCAAAATGCCATTGTAATGCGACCATGCCTCTTTTCAAATACCTACGGGAAGAAGTGGTCATCTTAGCGGGCAGAATCGTAAAACGAGACGTCTTGTAAATCCGCTCCACAATTTCTACGTCCTCGTAGACCAAATAGCGTTCGTTGAATCCCCCAAGGGTCTCGAATACGTTCTTATCTATAAAAAGAGACTGGTCGCCCCCACGGCAAATCAATACATTGAAGCGCGTAAACCAGGCGAAAAATCGAAGAAAACGACTGTTACCAAAAAACTGTAACCGAAAACAACCTGCT
>JBARCC010000538.1:0-3251 GCA_049793635.1 Maribacter sp.
TCTTCCAGCATCTACCTCGCAGATTTCTACGCCCTCTACGTTGCAGGCTGTACAATTATCCTCGTCATTTTTAGTACATGACATCATCAGAAATAGTACGAACACCATTGCAGTAGATTTTAACTTATTTTTCATTTCGATAGATTTTAGCTGGGCAGATACCCTGTTATTTACAGCTAAAACTACCTTAGAAAGGTTCTTTCCACAATACCGTATAAGGTGTATTTAAACCTACTGGTTTTCCATTAGAGCATTGCGAAATAGTCTGGAAAAATAGTATGCAACTCATTTTTGGGCCTATTCATTTTCAAATCAGAAGCTCTACTCGCTTTAAAGCGTGTTTTATAAAGTATGCGATTGACATAAAAATATCAATTACAAAGAATCTCATAAGATTGTCTGCTGGCATTTACTTTTTATCGACTTTAACTTCAGAATCGTGTTCTTCGGAAGGAAAGGTTTTGCCCAGATATGCCAATTTGTACCCCTCCGTAATATCGGTAAACTCTGTACTAAATGCAGTAATAATTTTGATATCCCCGGCGGGATTCTTCAAAAACAAGGGAACAATGTCCGAGTCGGCCTTGGTAATTTCGATCAAGGCTTCGTAATGTTCCGTATCTATCAAATCGATTTCATGGACCGTCGGATATTTGCGTGCGGCTTCGGTCAGTTTTATAAAATCATCGGTATGGGAGAACAACCCTTCTTTGGGGTTCTTTTCGGGGTCGGACATTTCGTCGGCATCCACAAGTCTGAACGATCCATTTTCGCCAAAAACATCTTGAAATTTATTGATGGCGTACTTATTAATGTCCGAGTTGCCTGTCAATGCCATAAGATACCCTATGTCGTTCAACTCGATGTTGTCGGATAGCGTATCGGTATAAATGTTCGCTGAAAATGCTTCCAGTCCCAATTTTTTGGCCTTGTCGATATTCGTTTGATTGTTGTCGATCAGAACAACATGTCTATTGTTCTGATGCAGGTATTTACCGATTAACCGCGATACTTTCGAGGCTCCCAAAATAATGATTCCATCCGATGTTTTCAGGAAAACCCCTGCAACCTTGGCAAAAAGTCGAGCCGTGGTGGCGTTCAACAACACCGTACCCAACACGATCATGAATACCAATGGAGTAATGTATTCTGCTCCCGGTTCTCCGTTCAACATTAATTTTGAGCCGAATAAGGAGGCAATACCTGCGGCTACAATACCCCTGGGCCCTACCCAACTTATAAATAGTTTTTCGTTGAATTTAAGGTTGGAATTGATGGAGCTGAGGAAAACCCCCAGTGGCCGTATCAAGAATACAATAATGGCGAAAAGGACTAAAGTTTGCCAGTTATAGATGAGTTCTAAATCTGAGATATTGATGTTCGCAGATAAAAGAATAAATAAGATGGAAATTAACAATACGCTCAACGACTCTTTAAAATAAAGGAGTTCCTTAATATTGGGAAGGTCCATATTTCCGAGCACCATTCCCATCACCACCACCGCCAATAATCCCGATTCGTGGGCGAATACATCAGATTCTACGAAGACCAATAATACAACAGATAGAGAGACCACATTCAGCAAATAGTGGGGTATCAGGTTCTTTTTAATGGTGAACGCCAAGCCATGGGCAAAGGTGAACCCGAACGTAAACCCAAAAAGAAGTATTTTACCAAACTCGATCAGTGCTGTTTTCGTGTAGGCTTGACCTTCGCCCACGCTAATGAACTCGAAAACCAAGACCGCTGCCAAGGCCCCGATAGGGTCTATTAAGATGCCTTCCCATTTTAGAATTGCCGAAACATCTTTCTTAAGGGGAATGTTTCGTAAAATAGGGGTGATGACGGTGGGGCCGGTCACGATGATCAACGCAGAGAACAAAAAAGATATTTGCCATGATAGTCCAAAAATAAAATGGGCAGAAACCCCTGCGGCAAAAAAAGTGACGACACTCCCCAAGGTGATCAATTTGGTAATGACAGGACCTACATTTTGAATTTCGGAGCGTTTCAGTGTCAGTCCGCCTTCAAAAAGAATCACACTGATCGCTAGGGAAACAAAGTAGTAAAGACCTTCTCCGGGGAAAAGTCCTTTTTTACCATTCCAAATAGGCTCTATAAGCTTGGAACCATCTTCCGTAAACAAGGTGGCTATAGGGCCGACCAATAGCCCAATGAGAATCAACGGTAAAATAGCGGGCAACTTCAAACGCCAAGCCACCCATTGTGCAAGTATTCCCAAAATAATGATTCCCGCAAGTTCTACCATTTTCTTTATTTTGGCTAAAAATAGTGATTAAAGGGCATTTTAGAACATTAAACGTCAACCGAAACACCGCATCCCCGAAACGTCTTTCACCCTATCGACCATGCTTCTTGTTTTAAAAGGTTATCTTGGGAAATTCAACCTAGTAATCAAACACCTATCACTCTATATTCCTCAATTTTATTCGGTTTTGCCTTTTCACCTTCACTTAAAGCCAATGTGCTTGAAGCCTCACGAATCGCTCATTTTTTAGATTGTAAGTTAACCCTTTTGCACGTCGGCCAAAAAACAATCGAAAAAGTAGAAACAATAGAATCGTTGATTTTAGAAATTGAGCATCCCGATCGTTCCACAGACATTCTTTGTGAAAAAGGTGACCCACACGTTGTAATATCGAATGCGTGCGTTGCCCTTGGCATCGATTTATTGATTTTAGGAGCCTTACAGCACGAGAATAAATTTCAGTTCTATCTAGGGTCTATCGCCAGAAAACTGACACGTACCGTTAGTTGTTCGGTGCTTTTGCTGATAAAGCCCTCTAACAAGAGAGTGCCCTGTAACCACCTTGTCGTGAACGGGCTTGATGCTCCAGAAACTGCCTTAGCCATAGAACATGCCTTTTACGTTGCCTCCTGTCTGGGCGCAAAACAAATTACCATTGTAGAGGAAATTCTGCCCAAAGAAATACACGTTACCGTAGAGGACGATAGGTCGTTGAAAAAGGCGAACATCATTAAACAACGTTTGCGACAAAGGGAAGAATCTCGGGTGAACCATATTGTACAGGGCTTGCCGAAAAACATTACCGAAAACATATTGGTTAAGAACCAAAGCATCTTTGGGAAACGGGGGTACTCCATCGGTCATTATGCAGAAGTCGTGCGGGCAGATCTTTTGGTCATGAACGCGCCCAAGGACACGGGGATTTTCAATCGCATTTTTCCGCACGATATCGAATACATTTTATCTGATTTACCGACCGATC
>JBARCC010000539.1:0-5903 GCA_049793635.1 Maribacter sp.
TCCTGGAGTAGTTCGTTTCCGAATCGTATTTATTCTGAAAATCGTTGAGCTGGCGCAAGGTTTTCTTGTAAATGAACCTCACTTCCTCCTTTACATTTTTAGTGAAGGTTGTCTGTTCGAGCTGTTCCCTCATCTTACGGGTATATACCTCGGTAATGTCGAAATGAAGCTGTTCGTGTAAAAGCGTCAGATCGGTACAGATTTTTGGACGATACCATGATTTTTCAGGGTAAAAAAAAGAAAATACCCTAAAGTTCACGTGCATTTTGTCTCCCGTATACTCCGTAGAAAAGTCATAGCTAATGCCGCTCGCGGTAGTGGCGGCCGCCGTAGACCCTGCAGGTACAGTACCTTTAAAATCTTCCCAAGTCAATTTGAGGTCGGGTCGCCACAACACTTCTTCTTGACCATAGAGCATCGAAATACCGCAAAGCATCAGCGGTAAAAACCCTTTTACTAGATCGTTTACAAATCCCAATGGTACGAAATAACGCGTTCTATGTCTGGATGCAAACTATGTTGTACCGGGCAGGTATTGGCGGTGTGCTCCAATATTTTTCTATTTTTTTCCGAAGTGTCCTTTGGAAGGTGCAGCTCGACCTCAATTTTGGATATCCTTCTTGGCGAGGCCGTCATATGTTTGGTGACGGCGGCGTTAGATCCTTTTAGCTCGATTTCCAATCCGTTCGCCTTTATCCCCATCATGGTCAGCATACAACTGGCTAGCCCAGTGGCAACGGTATCGGTGGGTGAAAATGCCTGTCCGAGGCCATTATTATCGGTGGGTGCATCGGTTACAAATGAATCGTTCGATTTTAAATGCACACATTCCGTTCTTAATTTCCCGTTATAGGTCACTTTTGAAGTCATTCTATTCTAGTTCTTTGATTCGTAGATTATCGATCATCATGATGTAGGACGCCTGATTGTAATAACCCGAAACATCCTTAAGTTCATAATCGAATTTATTGCCGCCGTATTCGGTCTCCCCGATAAACCGTGAGACATCGGTCAAGTTATTCCTATATGCCAATTTTAAGAGAAGGTCGTAGGTCAAATCAAAACCTCTTACAGCATACCGGTCGGGGTATTCACCGAACCTCTTTTTATAACGTTCCATAAACGCACCGTTTTTCGCTTCTCTGTACACAGAGGGATAGGTGAATTTCAGGTTCGAAAGATGGGTGCTGGAAATGACATCATTTTCGAAGGCAGAATTCATATCGGTGGTGAACATTCTTACGTTGACCTTATCGTTTGTTTCTACAGGTTCAAGAACGGTACTGTTAAAGGAATTTAAAATGGATACTACACTTGATATCAATTTGTAATTTTTGGATTCTACGAATACCCAATTCTCCTCTTTATCGGATAACAAGGATTGCAACTTATCCCTATTTATCCCGATATTTTTTTCTTCCTCCTTTACGACCACCACTTTGGCGTTCGGAAAACGGGCCAAAATCGCTTTTCGCTCTAATTGGCTTTGTTCGTCGGCGATGACCAGAATGGTTTCGGTGGTACGCTGTTTTTCTGCAAAGTCCAATATATGCTTTCGCAATACAGGTTGTTCGGTATAGGAGAAAAACACGTTGTTCAAACTGATATCACTATCTGCTGGAACCGGGGCAATCACAGGCACGTTGAATTTGGCCGCTTGCACCGCCGTTTCCTTCAAGGACGGTACATCCAAAGGGCCGAATACCGCATTGTACCCTCCTATATTCTCGGAAAGTAAGAGTTGCTTGGTATGTGCTTGGCTCAGCTGATTGTCAAGCGTTTTCACATCAACGGAAACTCCTAGCGATTTCAAGGAATCCAACGCCACCAACGCTCCTGAATATAGGCCAAGGCTATACTTTAAACTGTTCCGATTCTCTATGGTTTTAACGGTAAGTTCTTTATCCGATAAATTAAGCTTGTCCAATCGAAAGGGGAGCAAGAACAAAATTTTTGGATTTACATCGACATTGATGCTATCGAGTAAATTGATTTTATCCAGCACCAAAGAATTCCTCACCTCAAAATCACCCACTTTGTCCTTTGGTAATTTAAGGACCATCCCGGCTTTGAGCCCCCCTTTTAAATCAGGATTCAGTTTGATCAACTCGTCCCAGGTCATTCCGAATTTACGGGTCAGCCGAAACTCGTTCTGCTTCGGTTTTACCTCATAAAAAATATAGTTGTCGGTGTTGATGACGCCCGGATCTAACTTGGTTTCGGGAATACGGATGACCATACCTTCCTTTAAACCCCCACGTTCGGTGATTTGAGGGTTCAAACGTACGATCTCGTCCGATTTTACATTAAATTCCTGCTCCAACCTATAAAAATTCATCTTCGGCGGTACGGTGTAGGAAATATAGAGTTGGGTCTGCTGATCTTTTACCGTACTCCCGGCAATTCTGGGCATTAATAATTCATACCCTTCAGATAGATAATTATCCGCTTTGGAAAGACCGGGATTCAACACCAACATGCTGTCGATGGTAATCCCGTATTTGTGGGCGATACTCCAACGGGTCTCTTTGGGAGCTACGATATACTTTTCGTAATCATCCGGATTTAGGACAGCGTCTCCCAGTTCTTGCTTCTTATATTTCGGGATGCGCAACTCCATCTTCTTTTGCAGGGGAGCCGCATAGAGCTGCTTGTTGTATTTTTTCAGTTCTTCCTCGCTAATGCCATATTTTTTAGTGATGCCATAGAGGGTTTCCTTTTTGGATACCCTGTGCGTGGTAAAACCAATGGGCTTACGATCCAAGGTAGAATCTTGCATGACCTGCGTATTCAAGGAGGAAACAGCAGTGGTCGCAGTCCCATTTTTTAAAGTACCTGGTACGACCAAAATCGAATTGGTACGTAAACGTTGCCCTGGCCTAATTTCCTTGTTATACTTTAAAATCGATACCGGTGCCACCCCGTATTGTTGCGCAATGCTCTCCAAGGTCTCCCCTTCCCTAACTTCATGCGTGCTAAATTTCTGCCCCAATGCGGAACATGAAACCAGCAAACAAAAAGCGCCAATGATATAAACTTGCTTGATAATGTATTTCATAATTATTCCCATTCTATCGTTGCGGGGGGTTTTGAACTTATATCATATACGACCCGATTCACTCCTGGGACTTTATTGATGATATCATTTGATGTTTTTTGCAAAAATTCATAGGGCAAATTCACCCAATCTGCGGTCATACCATCGGTACTTTCCACAGCCCTTAAAGCTACACATTTTTCATATGTACGTTCATCACCCATTACGCCGACACTGTTCACCGGCAGCAGCATTGCACCCGCCTGCCAAACTTTATCGTATAAGCCCCATTTCTTTAATCCGTTGATGAAAATAGCATCTACTTCCTGCAAGATGGCGACTTTCTCGGGGGTGATGTCCCCTAAAATACGAATGGCCAGACCTGGACCGGGGAACGGATGTCTACCCAATAAGGTCTTATCGATACCCAAACTGGCCCCTACCCGTCTTACCTCATCCTTAAATAACATTTTTAAAGGCTCCACCACTTTCAATTTCATAAAATAAGGTAGACCACCCACATTGTGGTGACTTTTTATGGTCTGGGAAGGACCACCGGTTGCCGAGACCGATTCGATGACATCGGGATATATGGTGCCTTGCGCCAACCATTTCGCACCTTCCACCAAATGCGACTCATCATCGAAAACTTCTATGAACACCCTGCCGATCGTTTTTCTTTTGGTTTCAGGATCGGCCTCACCTTTGAGTCCGTCCAAAAAACGTGCCGAAGCATCTACTCCCTTTACGTTGAGCCCCATGCCCTCGTACTGCCGCAGTACATCCGTAAATTCATTCTTTCTCAGCAGGCCGTTGTTCACAAAAATACAATGCAGGTTTTTACCGATCGCCTTGTGCAATAATACCGCTGCTACCGAAGAATCGACACCACCGGACAATCCTAAAATGACTTTATCGTCCCCTAGCTTTTCCTTTAGATTTGCCACCGTCGTTTCTACAAATGCGTCGGGCGTCCACGTCTGCGCAAGACCGGCAATGTTTACCAAAAAATTTTCAAGCACTTGTTTGCCATCCGTAGAATGATAGACTTCAGGATGAAACTGTATGCCATAGGTATCCTCCCCATTAAATTTGAACGCTGCGTTTTCAACGTCGTGAGTGCTGGCCAATAAGGTCGCATTTTCGGGAAGACTCTTGATGGTATCGGCATGGCTCATCCATACTTGACTGCCAATGCCTATGTTATTCAAAAAAGGATCATCCCCATTTACAAAACTTAGATTTGCCCTCCCATATTCACGGGTATTCGATTTTTCAACGCTACCTCCATTAAAATGGGCCAAATACTGTGCCCCGTAACAAACGCCCAATAAAGGTTTTTTCCCTCTAATACCCGATAGATCCGGATGTGCCGCATCGTCTCCCCTTACCGACAATGGCGATCCGGAAAGAATGACCGCTTTGTAGCCAGACAGGTCGCTTGGTATTTTGGTGTAGGGTTTTATTTCTGAAAAAATGTTCAGCTCCCTTACGCGTCGGCCAATGAGTTGGGTATATTGGGAACCAAAATCTAAAATGAGGACTTTATTTTGCATGGGCAAAAATAGCAAATTGACCGTTCTACGAAAGTATCTTTTAGTTATATTTAAACCTTAGTCCAATAAAAAAATCATGAAATACATCTCCGCTATCATTTTCGGTGTTGCCATTATCATTGCAGCCTATTTCTTGGGCAATGCGTACGTACAACGGGCAAGCCCCCCACAAATCATTTCCGTGACCGGTTTGGGCAACGAAAATTTTACTTCTGATCTCATTGTATGGGAAGGCCAATTCTCCACTTCGAGCACCGTTTTAAAAACTGCTTTCGACCAATTGAACAGCGATAAGATCATCGTGAAAAGCTATTTGACCTCCAAAGGGATCGATGCGAACAGTATTATTTTCAATAGTGTACAGACTACCGAAATGCGTGATAACCAATACGAAAATGGCAATTATATCGGCAGTACCTTTAAAGGCTATCAATTGACGCAAACCGTACAAGTCGAGTCTGAACATGTATCCATGGTAGAAAACGTTGCGCGCGAAATTACGGAACTACTGAACCAAGGGGTACAGTTCAACTCCTTTCCCCCAAGATTTTACTATACCAAGCTGGCGGACCTTAAAATCGAGATGATCTCAAAAGCTACCGAGGACGCAAGAATAAGGGCAGAAAAAATTTCTGAAAATGCAGGTAGTTCGCTTGGAGATTTGGTCTCGGCCGACATGGGTGTTTTTCAGATTACGGGTCAGAATTCCGGAGAAGATTATAGTTGGGGAGGAGCCTACAATACCTCTTCGAAAAAGAAGACGGCATCCATCACCATGCGGCTCGATTACAAGGTGAAATAATGTTTTCGGTATGGAGCTGATTCCAGCATTTAAATCCATCACATACACCGTATTGAAAAACGGAAACTCCAATTGTTTTCCGCTCCAACCGATTTTAAAAAACAAGAATTTATCTATCCTTACCTATACATCGAAGTGGCAATTACTACCTTAGAACGCTAGAAATACAGTACTTCTCTTAACGATTATCCTGTTTAACCTCAATCTTTGAGCCTACCGATTTTTAATAAAGTTGGACATTAGGTAAATAATTATAAGATACTGGTTATGAATAAACTGAATCTATTCCTACAAATTAAAAATCAAGGTCTTTTCCGTAGCACATCAAAAATCAAAAGCCCGGACTTCATCCGGGCTTTCTAAAACAACCAACCATTAATTAGAATATAGTTTTTAAGAAAAATCTCTTTTTCATAGCAATCTATATTCCACTACTTTGGTCGTAATTTAATCCCGTGATTAAACTCCCAAATGATAAAAAAATCATAAAAAATACCTAACTCCATAT